>NZ_JADBSZ010000099.1:0-6363 GCF_020246425.1 Microcystis sp. M079S1 | reverse complement strand
CGTGGGAATAATATCCCAGCCAGGAAATCGCTCTGTAGAAGAATCAGACCAGCCAGATGGCATATTATCAAAGCGCAAGTCCCTAAGAGGAAGGGGGCTCTCGAAGGCTCTCCCCCTACTTAGGGTGATCAGCAAACCTGATCGATCGGAGGGCGCAAGCTTTGCGCCCCTACAGTAACGGATTTTGTCCACAATGTAGGGGCGAACTGCGTTCGCCCAAAAGGTACATTATCAAAGCGCAAGTCCCTAAGCAGTATTTAGCTCACCATTGGTATAGGCAAGAACATCAATTTCTAGGTGTTGTCCTTCTTTACTGACTCGCACACTGGGACTGATAACTTCCATACCAAAGCGTTGTCTGAGAATCGTTTCCATTGAGGGAAGGGCAAGTCCTTCGGTAAAGCTGCCGAATTTTGCACCGAGTCCCCCAATTTGCTGTCCTAATTCTTTGAGTTGTTTGTCAGTTTCTTTCTGTTGTTGGGCGTTTTCCTTCTGTTGTTGACTAACTTCCTTCAATAGTAGTTCAGTCTCCTTCTGTTGTTGACTAACTTCCTTGAGTTGTCGGTCAGTTTCTTTTTGAGCGGCAGTTAATTCAGCTAAGAGTCGCCATACGTCTTCGGATGTAGTTGCCATAAATAATTTTTTCCTTCTGATCTGGTCTATTGCTATTTTAGTCAATCGCGCTGATACTTCCTAATTTTTAGCCTTCAATGCTCTCTTTTTTGTCAAGTACATCTTATACCATTTTAGATGAGCTTACCCTAGCAACCTTAAGCGAACACTACCGTGCGATTGGCATAAACCAAAACGCGATTTTGCAAGTGTAAACGCACCGCTCGCGCTAACACCACCCTTTCTAAATCCTTACCTTGACGAATTAAATCCCCTACGGTATGGCGATGGCTAACTCTGACCACATCCTGCTCGATAATTGGCCCCTGATCGAGATCGGCAGTGATATAATGGGCGGTGGCTCCAATAATTTTTACCCCTCGATCGTAAGCCCGTTGATAGGGATTAGCTCCCGCAAAAGCCGGTAAAAAAGAATGATGAATATTGATAATATTGGGGAAAAAGTTAATAAAATCTGGGGTAAGAACCTGCATATATTTAGCTAAAATGACTAAATCTATCCGGTATTCCCGCAGTAACTCTAATTGTCTGGCTTCCTGCTGAATCTTGGTTTCGGCGGTAACGGGAATATGATAAAACTCAATACCAAATTGATTGGCAACTGAGTGTAATTCTGGATGATTGCTAATAATTAAAGGAATTTCCGCCCTAATTTCTCCCGCCTGTTGTCGCCATAACAAATCGAGGAGACAATGATCCTGTTTTGTCACCCAAATAGCTAGACGCGGGACAGTATCGGAAAAATGTAAGGACCAACTAGCCTGCAAAGGTTTGGCAATAGCGGCGAAAGCTGGTTCGATCATCCCACGGGGTAAATTAAACCCTTCTAATTGCCATTCTATCCGCATCAGAAACAATCCCGCCGAAAAATCCGTGTGTTGGTCGGCGTGGATAATATTGCCGCCATTAGCGTAGATAAAATTAGCGATTTTCGCCACCAGACCAATCTGGTCGGGACAAGAAATTAACAAGGTTGCAGTGGTACCAGTCATAAATTATCGGTGGCAAGAATTGACTTTTTCTATCCCCTAATTGATTACAATTTCAGGCACTTCGTCCCTTTGATGCACAAAAAAGAGCATTTGTCAAGAGCGATCACTGATTAAATTTCCGGTTAAACTGATACAGTATTCTCTTGCTCAGAAGTGGCAAAATGCCGCTCGATCAGGGAGGGGACATCTTGGGGAGCTACCTGATTATAATGCTTTTTATCGGGCATAACCACCAGATTCGGCCCTTTTTTGCACTGTTTTAAACAGCCGGTTAATTTAATATTCACCGCTTCTCCCAGTCCTTTTTCCCCTAAATCACTCTCTAACCTTTGGCAGACTCTCGCACCGCCATTTTTCCAACAATCGGACTTCTGACAGATTAAGACGGTGGCTTTTTTCGCTTTTGCCGGGGCGACTTCTGGGGTTTTTTCGCCAGATAAATGCTCGATCCCTAGTACCCTCAGTTTTAATTTTCCCTTTTTTGAACAAAGACTACTTTCTCCCGTCACTTTTAGCCATGAGTGGAGAGCAATATTGAGAGGTATGTGGTCTCGCAGTGTTTTTTCGGGCTTAAACCAATATTCTCGTTTATCAACACTGATTCTCAGGTATTTTACCTTATATCCGTCCTTGAGGACAAAACCGAGGAATTGACCGACCGCTTGAAAGGGAACCATGCTAGTTGTAGATTTTGACATACTTTCTCACTTTTTACTCTCAGATTGCTAATTTTTCTCAAGGATTATGCCTGCCAACAGGTTTCCAGTCAACCGATTAAACAGCCTCAGGAAGCCTCTACCTGTCGCAGGACAATCCACAGCTGTAAAAGTTGAGCGGGGCTATCGATGCGAACCGGCAAAAGCTTATGGAGCGAGCATTTATCTTCAATGTCCAGGGCCTGCAGCCGGTGGTAGAGCTGCCAGCGCTCCCAAGCACTAAGATGGAAGATTTTCTCACCTTCCGATGGCAATTTGTCTATACTCATGGGGCTTTTAATTGAGAACTATTAGCAATATAACTCTAGGCTGATGTTCTCAGTATAACCGACAACTGCAAATAATTATCAATAACCTGAAGAAAAAAAGTTACCCGGTAGCGGCGATCGGCTAAAATCTTGCTATTGTTGCCTTGTCCGCTTTGCCGATCCCGGAATCGCTACCGCCTAGAATTGTCAAAGAGATAAAAATGGAGATAACAAGATTTATTGACGAAAATTATGGATAAAAAACCTCAAAAAACCGATAATTCAGCAATTCTCTATTTTGATGGTGGTTCTCGCGGCAATCCGGGGAGAGCAGCCGGTGCAGCGGTAATAGTTTTAGCCGAGGGGAATTCCTTGACTACGACTAGATATATGGAGAGAGCCACTAATAACGAGGCTGAATACACGGGATTGATCATTGGATTGGAAAAAGCCCAAGAATTAGGCTTAAAAAGCCTAGAAATTCGCGGAGACAGTCAATTAGTCATCAATCAAGTTAAGGGAGACTGGAAGGTAAAAAGCGATAGTTTACGTCCCTTTTATCAGCGTGCTTGTCAATTAGTTGCCCGATTTGATCGCATTAGCTGGCGCTGGATTGAACGAGCTAAAAATAGTTTGGCTGACGCTGCTGCCAATCATTGTATGGATGCAGGGAAAAAATCGCCAGAAAAACCAAAGGAAGGCGAAACTAATCTCGATATTCTGCTCCAATCCCTGAAACCAGTCCTAAATACCGAAGAATTCGTTTTTTCTTCCCTAACAGCAACAGGACTAGAACAGCTACAATTAA
Organism: Microcystis sp. M079S1; assembly: GCF_020246425.1. NCBI lineage: Bacteria > Bacillati > Cyanobacteriota > Cyanophyceae > Chroococcales > Microcystaceae > Microcystis > Microcystis sp. M079S1. The sequence continues at coordinate 2,966 of NZ_JADBSZ010000099.1, read as the reverse complement.
CTCCTATCTGCCAATTTCAGGAAGAGGAAGGCATAACGGTGATTATTCCCCGTCAGCAAGCCGATCGCACGGGCTTACAGTACAAATATATTTATAGACAAATTACTCTTTCTGTGCATTCTAGTTTAGCGGCGGTGGGATTTTTAGCGGTGATTAGCGAGAAACTGGCCGAAGCAGCAATTAGCGTCAATGTCATTTCCGGTTATTATCACGATCATTTATTTATCCCCAGGGATAGGGTGACAGAAGCGATGGCTATTCTCGAAGAAATTAGCGGCTCATAACAGGAGTCAGTTATCAGTTATCAGTTATCAGTTATCAGTTATCAGTCATAATTCATAATTCATAAGTGGGTGGGTGGAATTAAATATAAGATGAACGTAGGTTGGGTTGAAGCATGGAACCCAACGCCCGCTCATGTTACGCTACCGCTAACCCATCCTACAAATAATTGTGCCTCCCTACTTAATTCATAATTCATCATTCATAATTCTCTTGCTGCGAGCGGATGATATCGATGGTACTTTTCAGCACACTAGCTATGGGAACTGCTATCAATAAACCGAGAATTCCTGCCACTTTGCCACCGATAAAAAGAGATAGAATAATCCAGACGGGATTAAGTCCGATCATACCTCCCATTAACCGAGGGGCGATGACATTATCATTAATTTGACCGACAATAATAGTCAGGGTCAAAACCTTTAACCCTAACCAAAAATCTTGAAACATCAGTAGGGTGCTAATGCCAATAATGGTAAAGGCACTGGCAAAAGGAATTAATGTAGTTAGACCGATCGCCACCCCGAATAATAGGGCATAATCAACCTTGAGAATCACAAAAACAAAAATTTGAGCAAGGCTGAGAATTCCCGCTAAAATGGTTTGACCAGCAAAATAGGTTTCAAAAGTTTGACGAATAATCGTTCTTAATTTGAGATTCCAGGGAGCAGGAATCCAGCTAAAAATTCCCTCCCAAATTTGTTCGCCATAGAGAACAAGAAAGACGGTTAGAACCAGAACAAATAGAATATTTAAGATACTGTTGATAGTTCCCAGCACAAAGCTCAGTAATTGAGTGCTAAGAGTTTGTAAAACATTGGTTAGTCGTTCCGATAACTGGGTGATTGATTGCTCGATATAAATCGCATATTTCTGAGTTTTATCCCACTTTTCTAAATTTTGTATCTGTTCGGTTCCCGACTCGATCCACTGGGGCAAACTATTGATTAAACTGCTTAATTGTTCGACAATCTGGGGAATTAAAATTAAACCTAAAACAATCAAAATTAATAGGGCAATTAAAAAGACAATAGCGATCGAACCACTGCGATTAACCCCGCGTCTTTGCAGCAGTTTGATGGGAACATCTAAGACAAAAGCTAGTAAACTAGCAGTGACAAAAATACTGACTAAGGGTTCTAGATAGCTAAATAATTGGAATAATAACCAACCATTGAGAAATAAGAGCGGAAAAACTAGACTTAGCCGCAACCAACGAGGTAGTTGCTTAAAAAGCTCTATCATATAACTAATTTTGTCCTGAGAGAGTATCGAGGTAAAAAGAGACTTTTCTAACCAGAAATCCTCTTTCAATCTAGCATCTCCTCGTTACTTTTCTAGTCGCCAGTGACCCTGAAACTCTTATCCTAACTGTATGGAGTTAAGCGGATTCGAACCGCTGACCCCCTCAATGCCATTGAGGTGCTCTACCAACTGAGCTATAACCCCTTGAAGACCATCTTTGAATATAGCTTAAATAGAATTATTTTGTCAAGAGGGGACGAGAAAAAAATTTGTCACTCCCAAGGGGATCGCTGATCAGACAATGGTGAAACAATCGCCCCCATTTAGACAGGAGCCGAAATTTGGGTTAAATAGGTTAAACAGTGACCCATGAGGAAATAAACTACTAACATAGCCACTGCCGCTGCTGCCACTAAGGTTCCCGCCAGCATCAAGGAAAACTCTTGCTTGTCGAACGCTTGCTGCATCAGATGCAATGACCAAGCCACAAGACCGAGGTCAAAGATGAGAATCGGAACTAACATATTTTAAATTTTGTTAACTTTCCTCTATTCTAATACATAATTTTCCCGAGGGATGATCGGACGGAAGTTAAAAACAGGGATTTTTTGCCGGTTTCTCGATCACGGCTGTCAGCCGTCAGCCATTAGCTTTCAGTAATAGGTCTAAACCTTGCTCTTCTTGGGTTTCAGCCTGAAGAAATCCTTGTCTCGGAAAGCGGCAACTAATAAGCTGCCCGCGCATTTAAATTGCTTGCTGAGATGAGGCAAGAGGCTTCGGCCGTGAGATCAGCCGAACGGCAAGAGGGAAGACCCCCTTGCCCCCCACCCCTAGGGTTGATTCATTTAAATTAAGTACAGCTGATTTTGAGTCAATAAATTTGACTGAAAATTCTCAAGTTTATCTTTTTCTAATCAAAAGAGTTAGTCACAATCACTAATCTTTAATCCTCTGGGAATATTTATTATGAAGAGATTGATAAAGCTTGTTCCCAAGCCACTAAAAGCCTATCTCTTTTCAAATTTCCTGAGAGTAAATCCTGTTAATTTGGCTAATTTTTCTGCTTCTTACGTCGATAAAACTATCAGTTTTTCCCAACTTTCAGCTAACTACCTCTGTCCCTCTGTTATTGAGAGAAAACCCAAACCTCTGAAAAGATTCAATCCTATAGTTGTGAGAATTGACCAATTGCTGGCCGCTTGAAAATCACTGATCTGGCTTTTATCTTCCTCAAAAATTACATCTTTTACCCAATGTAACTGATTTTCTATTTTCCAATGTCCTCGAATAATTTTAGCAAATACTTGGGCGGATTCGGTTAGGCTACTGATATAGTAAGCTGTTTATTCATAAGTTTTATCCCCGCGACTACCCCTTCTTTCTACTTTAATAATTCGGCGGAGATTTTCCAACCCTTGTCTTTCATTTTTCCTAACTTT
>NZ_JADBSZ010000098.1:0-4882 GCF_020246425.1 Microcystis sp. M079S1 | reverse complement strand
GGCTTTTGACCTGTTAAAATCCGATGTTCATGCTGCGAAAATAGGATTAAGACCTTCAAAAACCTGGCATTATTCTTCTTTTAGTACATAAACTGGTACAAAAAAAGAGGGCAACAAAGCCTGAAACGACCGGCTACTGACGACCGGCTACTGACTCCTAACCCCACCAACAAACTTTTTCAGCAAACCCTAATTATGACTCTTAAACTTATTGTCTTTGAGTAAAAAATGCAAGTTATAGCTGGGCAAAGTATAATCTTTGAGAAGATACAGGTTTAGCTGAAGAACCACGAATAACGTTAACCATAATTTTTACATCGGGAGTTCTTTTACCAGAATCATTAGATGCCTATTGATTCTTGAGGAGGGCAACAAAATTACTATAGCATTTTTTCAACCATCAAGTCATGTTATGATCATCGGTTAATCCCAAGTTCTCACCTACAGCCATAAATTATAGATATTAACCTCTCACAATAAACCGCGATAGCGGATAAAAACGAGGATTACTGCCCAGGAACCTAAAGCTACTTTAACGGCGACTAAAATATTTAGTATCGGTAAAATGCCGCCACTAAATAGCGCCCCTAATTCACCGTGGGGTAACTCAAATCCTGAGAGAGTAATGGCAGCCAAAACAATAAAAACTAAGACGGAAATTTTCTCCCATGTTGCCGCTTGCCAACGGCGATAAATTGCTTGCATCCATTCGGGAGAGGAGGTAATTGCTATTAAACCAATTGCCGTACCTCCGGCGACTCCGGCGGCAAAACCTCCCCCCGGACTTAAATGTCCGCGGATAGCTAATTCAATGCCCACTAAAGCGGTAATTGTTGCCCCTAAACGGGCTAAAATAATTGAAGGTTGGTCGGTAAATTGATGGATTTTACTGGCGGGTTTTTCGGTGGCTAAAAGAAAATTTGCCCCCATAATGGCAATGGTAAAAACCACCACTTCATAGATGGTATCGTAAAGACGATTACGAAAAATAACCACCGAAACCGCATTAGGAACACCACCGTCGCGCACCAGGGATTCAACAATTTCTAAGGATGATACAGAGGAAGCAGTATTCGGAATAATTACCATTTTGATAGCGAAGGCAATGGCGGCTAGAGTATAAATCCATTTCATTAGTGTTTCTCCTCTAATTTTGGGGTTTCAATACAAGTTAAAGTTGTGTTGGCTGCCGTTAATTCATTTTTAAAAATATCGTAGAGATAGGGTAATCTAATTGTGGTTTCGTAGGGGATAGTTTCTGGATTGTCTTGACGGATACAGACGGCATGAACATCTTTATCAATAAGTGCCTGTTGCAAAGCTTGTTTATCACTGTAGGCAACTAATTCTAAACGCATAAAACGTTTACTTAAAACCGTTTGTAGTTGAGTTTTTAACTGTTCTAAAACTGTATCGGTTTCCTCGGCAATTACTCCTAAACGCATCACTAAAGAGGAACGAATCGCCACCGCGTAGAGAGTTACGGCTAACATGGTTCCCATCAAAGCTTCGGTTAAAGACACATCTGCTGCCCCTAATAAAGCATAAACTAAAGCGGCTATTGCCCCTAAAACCCCGCGAATTACTAAAGCTTGGTAGGGATTGGATTGTAATATCACCATCGCCGCAGTTAAAGGCAAGAGGGCAACAATAACATAGAGATAGAGATAACTTTCATTCATCTTTAATTTTACTCTCGATCGCTAGAAGTATAAGCTAAAACGTAGCCTAACATGGTGTTCCAAATTGCTAGGGAAATTATTGCCAATAATAATAAAGGCCAATTTTGGGGAACTTTCAAAAGTAGCCCGAAAATAATCGCCATGGAACCCAAGGTATCGGCGACAGATAGACCGTGTAATTTATATAATACCGAGCGCTTGTCTAAAAGATGCGCGGTTCCCCAAAACCAGAAAAAAACTCCGATAGCGATACAGATATAACTGAAAATGTCAATCATGATTCGTTCAATCGTTTAAGAATTTGTGCTAATAACATAAAGCCGGCATTACCGACACTGAGAATAATCACTGCTACCACTCCAATCATCCAATCATCCCGCAGAACTGACACCACTAGAATAATAATCGATGATTTACTGGAAGCACTGGCAAAGGCGGCCATTTTTTGCCAAATATCATCATTTTTTGCCACTTCATAAAGGGGAATTAATAGGGCGACAATCATGGCAATGAGAACAATATTCATCCCTGGTTACTCCGTTTAATTATATGGACTTCATAACCTTCATTTTCCTTGTATTCGGTGACGATAGTTTTCGGGGTAAAAGTAATGAGAAATATATCCCAAAAAGCCAATCTGGGTGAACGTTTACCAGAAATTCTTTCTAAAATAATTTCTTCTTCCTTGTGGGGACAAAAGATGATTTCAAACGCTTCTTTATAAGCTTGGGGAATAGCTATAAAGACTTTAATTATTACCTTTAACCAATCGCCTAAAGTTTCGCTAGAGGCGAAATTACGGGGCAAAAGAAAAGCAATAGCTACCCCGATCATAATATTAGCGGGGGTAAAATTAGCGGTGAGTAAAAACCACATAGTTAAACGCAGAATTATATGTCCAATCATGCTAAGACCATCCAAAATAATAGAACTAACATTATACTCATCATACCGACGAGATTATCAAATTGTTCCCAAGCTCGCGATAATTTTAGGGATAACTTTTTGAAAACTCCCAGATATAACCACCACCCGGCACCGATGACGGCTAAAGCTTTGATAAGATTGGGGAGATTATAAGCTTCAACATAGACGGCATTGGCTAAAAATAGGGCGGCAAGGAGCAGAATTATTGCTATCCAGAAACCGATAGTTAGCTTCTGTTTACTTTCGCCACCCGCATGGGGTAAAAAGATAAATTTAGCAAAGGAAATCGCCGTCCCCACCGCCACAAGATTGATCATAATCTCTTGCCAGGGGACTAAATTTTTCATCGTTAACGCTTTCGCCCCAAAACCAGATAATAGGGGGAATCCGGAGATAGAAAAACTAGCAACCACTAGGGCAATCCAGAGAGAATTAGGGAGCGATTGTTGCTGTAATTCTTTAAAATTGCGACTGGGTAAAACTCCCGCTAACAGAAATAGGGAAGATTTAACTAAACCGTGGGTAAGGGTATAAAAACCACTGACTACCGGGGCAGCTAAAATAAAACCTAACTGGGAAATAGTATGGAAGGCTAACATCCGCTTGCTATCCTTTTCAAACACTGCGTATGACACGCCAAAAATCGCCGTTAGCACCCCGAAAAGCCGAATTAGGACATCTAAATCCTCTAGGATTAAAGCACAGCGCAGGAGGGGAAAAATGCCAGCTTTTACCACCACCCCCGACATCAGCGCCGAGACGGAGGTTTCCGATTCCGAGTGTGTCATCGGTAGCCATAATCCCGAGACAAAGATTCCCCCTTTGACTAATAATCCCATGAAGATTAAAGCCAAGGCTTCGGGAGGTGCGCCCCTTAAACCGGCAAAAGCAAAGGAATTATTGGCTTTATAGACTAAAACCGCGCCGATTAGGTAAAATAACATCGCCACATTGCTGATAAACAGATAACGCAGGGCAACCCAGAGAGAGCGATCGCTGCGAGGGTAGGCAATCACCAGAAAAGCGGCAATACTAATTACTTCTAGGGCAACGTAAACGCTAATAAAATCCTCACAGACGAAGACAGAATTAATGCTGCCGTGGAGAATGATAGCTTGGGCGTAAAAAAAGGCGGTTTTGCTACTTTCCCAGTTATAAAAGATCACCGCCATGGTCACCAGGGCATTGGTGAGGATAAAATAGGCACTTAACTGATCGGCTACCAGTCTCACGCCATAATTATCCAGTAGGTCAAGGGTTATGGGGGAGGATTGGCTAAATAGAAGGAGAGAATAGGCGAGAGAGATAATAGTGGCGGCGAGAGCCAGATATTTGTCTAATCGCGGCAATAAATAGATGATAAAGCCGATCAAAAAGGGTAAACTTATCCAGGCGATCGTTAAAGTATTCATGGTGTGTTATTTTTTTCTATCTCGCTGCTGTCGAGGGTGGGGTTATCTTTGGCTAATTTCATCACTCCTACCAGCATTAACGCCTGAATGGAAAAACCGATGACGATCGCTGTTAAAATCACTGCTTGGGGTACAGGATCAGCGTAATTTTGCTGTTTAACTGTACTGAGGATGGGAGTAAACAAACCGTCACGGGAAGAAATCACCACATAGTAGGCGATAACGCCCGTACTCATGACATCCATGGCGATAATCTTCATGATTAAGTTTTTTTTCAGGAATGTTCCTAAAAATCCGCACAAAACGGTGGCGAATACAAACAACTCTAGGAGGGGAATCGTCACTGGGCTTCTTGATTAGATTTGGTTATGAGTCAAAATATTTCTTCTAATTATCCTCGATCGAGTCCCAATTGATCAAAAAATTCTCAAGATTATGGGGGGAATTTTCGGGTGGCAAATGGATTGTTTTAGATCTATAATTATTATTGAAAAAATAAAAGCAAGCGGTTTCGCTTTAATAATGTATATCTTGCCAGAGAGCGCAATCAGTAATGTTTTGGAAATCTTTGATATTTTTGCTGGCAATAATAACCCGACGACTGGGATATTTTTCTTTGAGTAGAGTCCCTGACAGGGGGACAAGACCTCTCAACGCATTGTCCACAAAGGTTTTGAGGCTCCTCAGTTACAAACAGATACATCGCTTTCAGCCAAAAAGCTAACGAGAGAATCAGGGATTTGGGCGAGCTTACTAGAAATCTTTATCAACAACGGGGGGTGAGCTGCATCGAACTTTTTCGCTCGAACACCCCAAAAAGCTTGTGCTGTAAGGAGTTCAGCCAGCTTGTCCCCCTGTCAG
>NZ_JADBSZ010000097.1:0-5715 GCF_020246425.1 Microcystis sp. M079S1 | reverse complement strand
AATAGCGACTCTTGTTCGGGTGTGGGGTAAAATCGAAACGAATAGGCTTTTTCCATACCTCACATTTTAGCATATATTTCGTAAACGATGCTCATATTTAACAGTAAAGCCGTCGTAGAACGACGGGGTTTCAGACCCAAAATTTTCGATGAGGCTAAAATCTACCGACGGGCCGATCGCTCTTTGATTCCCAGATAGGCGACTAATATCAGCCTGCCAACTCTAATCCCTGATAAACATCCTCAGAATCAGCATTCAAATAAGGACGCTGCCAATCAATCCCCAACCCAGAAAACTGCTCAGAAATAGCAGTAATCCGACCCGCCGCAGAATTGTCCTCCTGTTGCCAAGCCATCAATAACCCATTGGCTATAATCTGACAGCGATTCATCCCAAAACTCTCCTCACTGCCAAACTTTTTGTCCGGTTCTTCCGCCAACCCCAAACCCGGTGCTAACTCCAGAGTAAACAAAGGTATTTCTGGCTTAAAAACAGACTGATTTTCTTGATAAACATGAGCCACCACCTGCCTGACCAACTCATAATCTGTTTTGCCAAAATAAAGCACCCCAGCATCATATCGTTGATAATCAACTGGATTATATAAAGCCTTAAAACTAAAAGGAATCCCCCTCTGATTTAACCTTTCAGTCAACCCAGTCATCACAGCCACCGCGCCTTCGGGAGTAACATTAAAATAGAGCCGCACCATAGCTTCCTCTCTCTGTAAACCGGCATTACCCACCGCCATATAAAAGCCATTTTGTACAAAATTCTTAGGCATCAAAATTGACACAACAGCACCCACTGCCGCCGCTTGCTCAGACTCTTGAAGATGCTTTTCCCGTTGGATATGCAGTCGCAAACCGCCCTTAGTCACAGCCAAACTGCCATCGGTTTCCTCTCTCAAAATTGACCAACCTGAATCAAAATATCCCTCCCCCTTGTTCGCTGCTTCCAACTGTAAATAAAAGTCCATAGCTACGCCAGCAAAACTATTATTCTCCAAATCTAATTGCTGACCCTTATTCTCAGAACCTAATGCTTGCGATGCTTGCATCGACCCATTATAATAAATGCCATAAAGAAAACTCCTCAACTGTAAGCTCATATATTTATCCTGTATTTCCTTCGGTAAAGCCTGAATCCGAGACAACATCTCAGCAGGCATTTTCCAGGGTTGATAGTTAGGATGACGAATCGAAAAATCAGCGGAAATTTCGAGATTTTCAACAATATCTAGCAAAACTTCCTTTAACCGACCTCTAACCTCAGGGGCTAAATGATGGAATTGAGAATTAAGTAATGACATAATTTTTCAAGATACTCAACGATATTAAACTTGGCCAACAACAGAAGAATTTATCTGATTTAACTGAGTAGCAGTAGCCCCAAAAATCGTAGGCATTGATGATTCAGGACGACATAACAAAGCCTTGGCTACCTGAAGCATAGCAATTCCGGTATTATTAAAGATTTTTTGATACTGAACCATGGCCAAAATTGCAATAATTAAAGAAAAACCGGCCAACTGGACTACTTGCTTTAAGAAATCAGGACGATATTCTAAGATTTCTGGGAAAGTTTCTAAATAAGCTAAAGTTAACCCACCGATAGATGGCTGCAGTAATTCTAGGGGAGTAGTGGCTAGTCGCAGAGACTCTTCAATACTGAGAGAATTACTAATCACCAAGCTACCCAACCAAATTTGTAGATAACTAGCGATCGCCATTCCCAAATCAAATGCTGGATCTCCCCAATCAGACCTTTCCCAATCAATCAACCGGATCCCATTTCCATTAATATCTTCCCAGTTTCGATTCAGAAGAATATTATTCAGCTTGATGTCATTGTGAGTCAGACAAATAGGAGAAATAGTTTCACTGGCTCGATGAACTGCTTCTCCTAAGCTATCATATCGTTGATAAAGTGCAAAAAATTTCAATCCATCCATCGGAGCCATGCCAAAAATTTCAGGACCGATCCTTTCCAAACTCTCTAATAATAGCGGAGATACTTTCGGTTTTCCAGCAAACTCTTCTTTGACAAAAAATTCCCGATAAATACTCTGATTCCATGTATCACGGTGAATTGTCGCCAAACAACTGCCGATTTGAGTAGCAACCTGAGCCGGAAAGAGATTCTCTTTAGAATAAAACTCTGCTAAATCCTGATAATTATCCAGATAAGTAGAAACTAAAATTGAGTTATCAGCATCGTGGAGCAGTAATTCTGGCAGAAAACTACGCCAATGGTCAATTTCAGGAAAGTTCTCTAGAAATTTGGGGATTCGCCATTCCCCAAAAAACTCACCCACCGTTTCCTTTTCTAAATTAATAAATTGTTCTTGTTTAACCAGTAACTTTCGCCCCTCTGGTAAAGTCACTAATAAGTTAAAATTTTTAGCTTGAATCTGCTCTACTCCGGGATTTTCTAGAAAGCGATTACAGATTTTTTGGTCGATTAAATAGTCATAAACATTTTGAGAACTTAACACAAATTTCATAATTACAATTATTCTCAAATATTGCTGATCTGTTTTTAAGTGGGTGGGTGGAATTAAATATAAGATGAACGTAGGTTGGGTTGAAGCATGAAACCCAACGCCCGATCATGTTACGCTACCGCTAACCTATCTTCCAAATAATTGTGCCTACCTACTTATTGATTTTAATCATAATTGATGATAGCCTTATTGCCAAGCTATTCATCTGCATTAAAAAAACATAATTAACACAATTATGTCTAAACTTCAACTAATCGCGCCAGTCAACCTACCTGTTAGATTGGTTTAGGGCTAATTGCGATCGCTCCATAGACAAAAAAAACCAGTTTCTCAACTAGAAACCGGGTTTCTCCACAGGGACAAGGCGGCTTTTGCTGCCTTCCATAAATTCGGTAAGTATGTGGTACGGTTTCGTTATGATTGATTTTTAAAAGTACCTTTTGCCGATCGATTATTTATGGCGAGATTCTTGCATCGATCGATCCCAAAATCGGAAAGAATTGCTTTTTTAGAAGATTTTTTAGCGGCAGATTACGAGGCCGCTCTAGGCACAATTTATACATCTGTGAGTAAAAAAGCAGTGGAAATTATGCCAGGTAAATTTGCTGAGATTAAGGTACCAACTCTTTTAGTATCAGGGGAAAAAGATATTATTATCCCTGCCAAAATGGGCAAAATGGCGGCGGATTTGAATAATAATATCCAGTATGTGGAGATGGCTAATACTGCTCACTTTCCCATGTTAGAAGATGCCCCTACTTATCTAAAAAAATTGCAAGATTTTTTAGAAATTAATTAGGGCTGGCTGAATGAATCTAAAACCATTGTTGGGTAAGACTTTTAGACTTTTTGTCAATCAAAAAGTGCCAGATATGGGAGTGATCTGGGGGAAAATTCAGGTACTTTTTCCCTGAAAATTAGGTAATTGACCAGATGAAAATCTGTAAAAACCTACACCCCACACCCCACACCCCACACCCTGTCCCCACGAAAAACTTTTTGCCGCAAACCCTAATTAGAATGCCAAAAGGTCAGGAAAAACGCCCCCAGGCCACACCAATCAGGATAGTAACCCCGAAAAAGAGACGATACCAGACAAAAACCCAGGTACTCTGTTTTTTGAGATAATCTAATAACCAAGCGATCGAAAGATAGGAAAATATCGCCGAGGAAATTACCCCAATAGCGAGGGGAATTAATTCACTGGTGTTAATCTGGTCGAGAACGCCTTTAAATTCCACTAAACCGGCTAAAGTTATCGCCGGAATCCCCAGCAGAAAGGAAAATCGCGCCGCTACGGCCCTTTCTAAACCCATGAATAACCCGGCAGTTAAGGTGGACCCAGAACGAGATACACCCGGTATGAGGGCTAAAGCTTGGGCTAATCCCATTAAAACCCCGTCTTTTTGTCGCAAAGTCTCAAAACTGCGTTTATGTTTCCCGATTTTTTCGGCCGTAGCTAAGAGTAAAGACATGACTATAGAGGCACAGGCGATCGCTGTCATGCTTCTCAGGGGGGAATTATCTAAATCGGGAATGAAAAGTTTCATTAACAAACCGAAGAAAACGATCGGAATTGTGCCTAGGATAATCCCCACGGCCAAACGAAAATCCTGGGAACGATAATCGGAACTAGCCACCGCTTTCACCATTCCTGTGGATATTTGCCTTAAATCCTGCCAAAAATAGGACAATACCGCCGCAATACTGCCCAATTGAATCACTGCCGTATAGGTGACACCGGGATCTCCCCAACCCAAAAAGACGGGAATCACTTTTAGATGAGCGGTACTGCTAATCGGCAAAAATTCCGTCACTCCCTGCACAAATCCCAAAAAAATCGCCTGTAACCAGTTAATTTTTGCCAGAGGTATGGCGCTAGTGGTTGATTGGGCAATGGCGGCGGGTGTAATCGCCAAAATCACCGTTATTATCGCTAGTCCTAGCCATTTATAGCTTTTTTTCAGGAAGGAAAACATCATTTTTCAGTAAAAAAAGGGGATAGGTGTGGGGTGTGGGGAAATTAACTAATCAATATTACTGCCTTTTGTCTATTTCCCATTCTCCTGTCTCCTGTCTCCTATCTCCTAATTTAAGCATAAATACTTGTTGACAACTCATAGTCGTTATGAGTACACTTAATTTAGACAAACTCAAAATGAGTACGACTTAGCAATTAGGAGTTGACGATTATGCTACCAAACCGAGAAGGGCAGAGAGTTCCCGATGTCACCTTTCCTGTACGTCAAAATAATCAATGGGTGAACATCACCAGCGAGGAATTATTCAAAGGAAAAACCGTTGTTCTTTTTGCCTTACCCGGGGCATTCACTCCCACCTGTTCCACCTCCCATTTACCCGGATATAACGAATTAGCCCCAGTTTTTCGGGAAAATGGCGTAGATACTATTGTTTGCTTGTCGGTGAATGATACCTTTGTCATGAACGAGTGGGCAAAAGACCAAGAATGTGATAATGTCGTCTTGATTCCCGACGGTAACGGCGAATTTAGCGCAGGAATGGGGATGTTAGTCGATAAAGCTGACTTAGGTTTCGGTCAACGTTCTTGGCGCTATTCGATGCTAGTCAAAGATGGTGTTATCGAGAAAATGTTCATCGAACCGGAAGAACCGGGAGATCCTTTCAAAGTCTCCGATGCAGAAACGATGTTACACTACATCAACCCAGAAGCCAAAAAACCGCCTTTAGTCTCTCTTTTCTCGAAAGTGGGCTGTCCCTACTGCCTCCGGGCTAAGAAAATGTTAGAAGAAAAAGGGCTACAATACGAAGAAATTATCCTCGGACGCGATGCCACCAGTCGTTCTCTGCGGGCCATGAGTGGCAATACCACCACCCCGCAAGTCTTCATTAACGGGCAATTAATTGGCGGTTCGGAAGAATTAGCGGCTTATTTGGGAGCATAATCAATCAGTTAGACCTCAAGTCATCTTTCCATTGCAACTGGAGAGATATCTGTGAGAGGTTTTGCCCGGGCAAGTTAGAGCTTTTTTGTTGGGTGTGATTGTAGTCTGATGTATTTCGTTAATCATTTATAGCGTTTCTCAGTCTTATCGAAAATTTGGGTTAAAACCCCGTCCTTTTAGGACGGCTTTAAGCTACAATGGAAAAAGCGATAACCAAGCTAAAAACTGAACCTTGACAACAGATAGTAGGGGGTTTTGTTCAGAAAAGAATTCAAATTCGGCCTT
>NZ_JADBSZ010000096.1:0-11795 GCF_020246425.1 Microcystis sp. M079S1 | reverse complement strand
GCCTATCGGCACCCCCCTTATCAAGGGGGATCCCCCCGCCTATCGGCACCCCCCTTATCAAGGGGGATCCCCCCGCCTATCGGCACCCCCCTTATCAAGGGGGATCCCCCCGCCTATCGGCACCCCCCTTATCAAGGGGGGCAGGGGGGATCGAACCCAAAATCTATCTTCTATTTAATTATAACCACTTATTTACCACAGACAAAAAAGGGTTATTTTAACGGTTCGGGAATACTATCGGAAGGAGCTTCAAACTGTCCGGTAATAACGTATTCTAGACGCAATTTCAGCCAAGTAATAAACTGTTGATTGAGAGAAACAATTGCCGCTGCTGGTTGGGGAGTTTTCTTTTTGATATCGGCAAAAGCGGGAGTATCTAAAAAAGCTGGATTGGCAATTAACCAAAAATCAATTTCTTGACCTTTTTCTTGATAATTCCTGATTCTTTCCTTCAAAACTTCCTTTTCGATCGCTTCTTCTTCTAAAAACTTTTGACTGGCTACCAAATAATAATAAGTTGTCATCATCTTTCCTTTAATTTTTCAGTGTAATTGTTCGTTAGTCGGGAGATTAGCTGATAGCTGATGGCTTTTACAATTGTCCACGCATAGCCAATTTCATTTCCCTAACAGCCCGTTCCAACCCGACCAAAACCGCACGACTGATAATTGTGTGACCAATGTTCAATTCTTCCATATTGGGCAAACAGGCGACATCATAAACATTCCAATAGGTCAAACCGTGACCAGCATTCACCCGCAAACCCAGAGAGGAAGCGTATTCACAACCTTCTTTAAGAATTGTTAACGATGCTTGACGATCGCTCTCCTGTTGTGCTTCGGCGTATTGACCGGTATGGAGTTCGATAAATTTCGCCCCCGTATTAGCGGCCGCTTGAATTTGGGCAAAATCGGCATCAATAAACCAACTAACGGGGATATTAGCCGCTTGCAGGCGCTCTACAACCCGACAAAAACGGTCAAAATTGCCCAGCATATCGATTCCCCCTTCCGTGGTCACTTCCTGGCGCTTTTCGGGGACAAGGGTGACATAATCGGGTTTAATATCGAGAGCAATGGCGATCATTTCCTCCGTCGGGGCCATTTCCAGATTCAGATGAGTCCGCACCGTTTGCCGGAGAATCCGCACATCGCGATCTTGGATATGACGACGATCCTCGCGCAAGTGAACGGTAATGCCATCAGCACCACCGATTTCGGCCAAAACTGCCGCCGCCACGGGATCCGGTTCCACGGTGCGGCGCGCTTGGCGAATTGTGGCCACATGGTCGATATTGACACCCAAAGTCAGCAAAGTTGAACCTCCTTGTTTGTTAGTCCAACTTTCCATCTTACCATTGCCGTCAAAAGCGATTACATACTGGGGATATTTAAACCACTGGTCAGTTCTTCCATTTTGCTGCGCATGGTTTCCGTGGAGGCACTATAGGCGACTTTCATGGCTTCTAGAATAGACCCAGCCACAATCTCCAGATCTTGGGAGAGGAGAGAAGGGTCGATTTCAATACCCCGGGGTTCTTGGTTGCCACTGAGATAGACTGTCACCAAGCCATTTTCACTCTGGCCGGGAATTTCCATATTTTCCAGTTCTTCTTGCAGAACTTTGGCCCCTTGTTGCACCTGTTGCGCTTTTTGGAAAGCGTCTTGTAGTTCTTTAATCTTACCGAGACCGAATCCGAATCCTTGTCCTTGTGCCATGATGTTTTTTTTGTTTAAGGGGTCACTCAAGGTTTTTATTGTACTGCTTAAGGTGAACTGGGGTCAACTTTTGGCCATTTGAGGGCAAAAAGTGATTATTGACAACGATGACTTTCTGACTGGGTTAAGGTTTGAGGGAACTTGTTCTCTCTTCATCCGTCACGGGATGGTCAGAAAGAGAAATCCGAAAAATTATCCTAACCACTCAGTCGATTACCCCACGCCATAATACAATTGTTGCTTTGACGAGGAGAATAGCAATTTTGAACGCCAAAAAAACGGGAATTTTCTTGACAATTGCCCTAAGTTGTGCTTTAGCGGGGAAAGCGGCGATCGCTAATACTTCCCCTTTGGAGGGGACTCGATGGAAACTAAGGGGGTGGACAGCCGGAAGTTTGGTCAAAGAAACGGAAATTACTGCCGCTTTCCAGAAAAATATCCTCAGTGGTTCGGCCGGATGCAACCAGTATAATACCGGCTATCAAGTCAATAATGGCACGTTCCAGATCAACCAAGCGATCGCTACTACGAAAAAAGCTTGTCCGGAACCGCAGATGAAACAAGAAAATCAATATCTGGCCGCCTTGCAAGGAGTGGAACAATTCCAAGTGACAGCTAAAGGCGATTTACAATTATTTTATCGTACTCCCGAAGGTTTAGGAATCCTCACTTTTACCCCCGCACCGACCACCACGCGCACGGAAAAGACAATTTATATCAATTCTAGGAAACAACCCTGTAGCCAAGGCCCAACCAAAGACTGTTTACAGATTCGAGAAAAACCAGAGGAAAACTGGAGATTGTTCGCCAATAGTATCGATGGATTTGATTATAAACCAGGATTTTTATATCAAATTAAAGTTAGCGTTGAAACCGTCTCCAATCCAGCTAATAATCAAAATTCGGAAACATGGAAGCTATTAGAAGTTATTAGCCAAACCCCAGAAAAAGAGACTCCGCGAGCTTGGTTTGATCGACCATTAACTAATTGGAATAAAGCCAAGGCACCTATCCCCAAATCTCCCGTTAAAACCGTGATTGATAACCAGTGTCGTGAACAGGTTCGTCCGGCAATTACTGCCAATGATCAAGCGCTTAATAAAGCAGGATGGTTACTGTACGGGTCCGTGCAAACCTATGGTAAAACTAGCATTATTTCGGCCATGAGTGGAGTGGATGGAATGTGCCGACCGATGGGTTATCAAGACTTTGTTTTTGTCGATGGTAAATTCGCTGGCACTCTTTCCCCGCGACCGATGGATTCTCGCGCTGATGGGGCATCTCAGAGAATTGTTTTACAAAATAGCGATCGAATTATTGTGGTTTTTAATCGCTATAAAGACACGGATCCTCTCTGTTGTCCCTCCCAATTAAGTCGCGTTATTTATCAAATCGAAACAGTCAGCGGAGTGCCAGTTGTTGTTCCCAAAGAAGCGGAAACAGAAGCGGTGAGAAACTAATTCAGTTATCAGTTATCAGTTATCAGTTATCAGTGAGATAGGGAGATAGGGAGATAGGGAGATAGGGAGAAAAAGACTGGCAGCTAAGTGGGTGGGTGGAATTAAATATAAGATGAACGTAGGTTGGGTTGAAGCATGAAACCCAACGCCCGATTATGTTACGCTACCGCTAACCCATCCTACAAATAATTGTGCCTCCCTACTTAATAGCTTCCTTTTTTATTATATCTCCCGCAAAATTGAGTTTTTAATCGCAGACTTGCTCTTAAAGTCCTTAATTTAAGGATTTTTCCAGAAAAAGATCGCTTTTCTACTGCCAGGAAATAATCTATTTCTTTCTGCTTCTCCTGACTCGGAGAATACTGGCTCGGAGACTCCTCACTTAACGGAAGATTTTTGATTTATGCAGCAGGTTTAGTGATTAGGCACTGATACTAGATAAGTAGTTATAGAATTCTAATAACTCCTCATTAGTTAGCAGTAAACGGGACTTTTTGCCATAGGTAGAAATCAGGTATTCCCGACCTTTTTCTGTGGTCCAAGCTAATCGTTTCATCTCCACATCAATTTTAGTTTTAAGAACTGAATAATCGATTTCTTCAGGAATAACAACAACTGGTTCTGGTTCTGGGGGTTCTTCTTCGGTTAAACTCGCTTCTTCTGGCAATTCTGATAATAAGGAGTAATTATCGGTTTCCATTTCTAATAATAAAGGCTCTGGTTCTGGTAAAGGAATATCCTTAACTTGGGGTAATTCCGGTTCAATTTTAGCTGGGGGAATATCCTTAACTTGGGGTAATTCCGGTTCAATTTTAGCTGGGGGAATATCCTTAACTTGGGGTAATTCCGGTTCAATTTTAGCTTCAGGACGAGGTATTTCAGTCACTTTAGCCGTTTTGGTCGATTTTTTGGCACTAGCGACGGGTTTAGGTAAATCTTCTGGTAGAGAAATATTATTGGGGCTGACTTTTTCCACAAGCTGGAGATCGGGGGTGTTTTCAGCCTCTAAAAGCAGTAAAGCTCGTTCTCTGGCTCTATCTTCCGCTATTTCCACCGTATCTGCCGCCGCTAAACCTGTAACGACCGTTTTTCCTTCAATTTCGACGATCGCTTTCACAATATACTTGCCGTGATCGATTTGAACTAACTCACTAATCAGGGCAACTTGGGGGTAACGTTGGCGTAACTTTTGCAACATGGTGACTTTTTCGAGTTCTTTTGTACTTATATGAGAATACTCTATCGTAATTCTGGAAAAATGTAGCAAGTTCTTGCTAAGATTAAAGGTTAGATAAAATTTTCAGTCCTAGGACTAGCCTTGCCCACAGTAACAAGATTCTACTAGGCTGAAGCTTCTGCCAGAAAGACTAGCGATCGCCGAAGAGTTTGTCAGTGTTCGCTATTGGCTTATCCTAAGGAAGGATTCGATAATTCTCAAGGTAGGTTCGGGTGTTCGATGCTTGGTCAGTTTACCTTCACTGTCACCACCAGCGATCGCAATTACCCCGACAGAGATAATCTCTCGAGTCAATAGTTTAAATCAATCTTCCCATTATTAAGTATTTAAACTTAATTATTCACGATTCCGTCAGTGTCTTGTAAGTAAGGATTATTGTCAGATGGACTTCTCGATCGCCACACTCCTCTCTCATCTTAGTGATGATAAATTAGCTACGGGTAAACTTCTCGAAAAAAAACTGGGATGCGAAGACGATCCCGAAAGCTGCGAAAAATTGCAAGTGATTCTCGATGCTTTGGAACGTCTGGGAATGGTTGTCAAAGAACGCGGGCGCTATCGTCGTGTGATCGAGGAAAATGTCGTAGAAGCAAAGCTGCGCTGTTCCAGTAAAGAATTTTGCTTTGCTATCCAAGATATCGAAGATGCTGATGACATCTACGTCTCGAAAAATCATCTAAGTAACGCTTGGAATGGCGATCGAGTTTTAGTCAAAATCATCCGCGAGGGAACCCGTCGTCGTTCCCCAGAGGGAGAGGTGAGATTAATTCTCGAACGAGCTAACCCTTCGCTTCTAGCGCAAGTAAAACAGGAAAATGAGCGGTTTGTGGCGGTTCCCCTGGATGATCGCCTGAAATTTACCCTTAATCTCCTCGAAAACGGTCAAAATCTCCAAGAAAACATCGATCACCTCGTTCATGTTTCCGTCCTCCGTTATCCCCTAGGGGAAATGCCTCCCATCGGTAAAGTTACTCGTGTTCTCGGTTCCACGGCCGAGGCCGCTGCCGACACCGATATCGTCTCCTGTAAACACGATCTACCCCATAATTTTCCGCCGGAAGCCCTCGAAATTGCCGATAATTTAGCGTATTTCTTCGATAGTGGCGAAAAAGAACAACTGCGAGATTTAACCCAATTTTTCACTTTTACCATCGAAGATGACAACCCCCTGGATTATCCCCCGATCATTGAAAATGCCTTTTCTTTAGAGAAAATCAACCAAAATCGCTGGCGAGTCGCCATTCATATCAGCGATGTGGCCCGTTACATTGAACGGGGCGGATTATTGGATAAAGTTGCCAAAAAACGGGGAACTGCCGTCTATTTAGGCGAAAAAGTGCTGCCATTAGTCCCGGCTGCCGTTACCAGTCGTTGTTCCCTGTCACCGCAAGAACAGCGCCCCGCTATTTCTATCCTCGTCACCCTCGATGACAAGGGGGAGCTAGTGGAGTACGAAATCACCCGCAGCCTCATCCAAGTGGATCAACATTTTACCTATCAACAGGTGCGCGATCTGCTCAGTGAAGAAGATAGCGAAGCTGCCCCCACCGATACCGTTGAAACCCTGAAAGATTTATTTTTCAGCGTTTGCCCCACCCTAAAATCCCAACGTCTGCAGCGGGGTAGTTTTGATATTCAATTAGACAAAATCTCCCCCTACAAAGACGAAGGACGGGGGGGGACTGTTCTCGCTTCTAATAATTTACCGGCCCGCTCTTTACTGACAGAAGTGGCAATTTTAGCCGGCAAAGTTGTCGCCGAACATTTACAGGCCTTAAAATTGCCCTGTATCTACTGCGGACAATCGGAACCGGATTGGGATGAATTGGAGGATTTACTCAAATTAGCCAATAATTTAGGGGCAGAATTAAATTTAACTGCCGAGGAGGAGATTAAACCCAATGACTATCAAAATCTCACCCGCACTTTTTCCGCCTCCACATCGGTGAAAGTCCTCAATTATCTCCTGCAAGAAACTCTCAAATTAGTTAGATATAGCAGCCATCCTTTACACCATTTTGGTTTGGCCTATCCTGGCAATTACACCCACTGTCTCTCACCCCTGCAAAGATATGCCGATCTTTGGGTACAACGGGTGTTAAAAATCCTATTAACAGAGGGGAAAGATCGCCGCAGCAAAATCGTCAAAGTCGGGGTTAATTTGGGCAGTAATAGCTGTCATGGACAGATTCATTGGAATATTCTACCGAGCCAAATTCAGGAGGAGTTGGAAGAAGAAAGCCACCTAATTGTTTCCCATCTCAATGATCGCTCAAAAATTGCTGAAGATGCGGAAAAAGACCTAGAAGGATTGAAAAAAGCCGAGAAAATGAAAGAAAGAATGGGTCAAGTTTTTCGCGGCTTAATTACTGGTGTACAATCCTATGGTTTCTTCGTGGAAATTTCCGATTTATTAGTGGAGGGTTTGGTCCATGTTTCTTCTCTCAAGGATGATTGGTACGAATATCGCGCTCGTCATAGCTGTTTGGTAGGACGGAAAAATCGCGTTGCCTATCGTCTCGGTGATGAGGTAGAAGTGGAAGTAAAAGATGTAGACTATTATCGTCAGCAAATCGATCTAGTTACGGTTAGCGGTGGCAGTTCAGCAAGTTATGACGACTTAGAAGAAGATTAATTATGAATCAACCAACCACCGAAAAAATCGGGAAACCCCGCTTTATTCTGCCCTTTTTATGCGGTATTTTTCTATTTTTAACTGGCTGTGTCCGTTACGATGTGGGCATTAATTTTCCCCACCAACACCACGGGGAAATTATTCAACATATCACCCTCGGACAACGCTTAACCAGTCTCAGTCAAACCGAAGCCACTAAATGGTTAAATAGTATCGAACAGAGGGCAAAATTACTTAAGGGGAAAACCGCTCCTATTTCCGAACGAGAAATAATTGTGACTATTCCCTTTAGTAATAGTCAGGAATTAGAGGAAAAATTTAATCAATTTTTTGATCCTAGTTCTTCCTTTAAAATCAAAAATTCCGCTAATACCGATGATATAAAGTTACTGCAACTAGACTCAAAACTGGCAGTTACAGAACGAGATTGGTTCTTTTTGACTCAGAAAAACTTAAAATTAACCGTTGATTTGCGGGCTTTAGGTGTACTTTCTGAACAGGGAAATATTATCGTTAGCCCCGGTTCTTTAGTCGATATCGACTTCGCTTTAAAGACTCCCTTCGCTGGTCAAAATATTGAAGATGACTCAGGATTAAATCCCCCGGTAGAACAAGTTGACAATCAGTTAATTTGGCATTTAAAACCGGGAGAAATTAACACCATTGCGGCAGCTTTTTGGCTTCCTAACTATTTAGGTATCGGCACAATAGTTATTGTTTTAATAACAGGTTTTGCCTATTACTTGAAATATAAACGCTTGCCCGGTGTATCCCCATCGACTTAAATTGAGATGGCAAGTAAGTAGTTAGGTGTTAAAAACTGTCAGACACCCCCCTTATCAAGGGTAGGGTTGATTCATGAATCAACCCTACCTTGAATCAACCCTACCTTGAATCAACCCTACCTTGAATCAACCCTACCTTGAATCAACCCTAGGATTAAGGGGGTATCCATCTTCAATTTAATTATAACCAGCTACTTATTGACCAAAATTTAATGATCAATGAGGGGAAAATTAGCCAACTCTAAAACTGATCTAAAAATTGGCCCGCAATAGGGAAAATCTTGGCTAGGATCAAACCATAGTCATAATTGAGACTAGACGGGTTTCCCTTTTTACTTCAACACTGGCAATTACAGTTATGGTTAGCAATATTCCCTTTTCTATCCCCGAACATAGCCTCGATCGAGATTGTACCACCCTCTCTCGTCACGTCCTGCAACAACTACAAAGCTTTTCCCCCGACGCGCAGGATTTAAGCGCAATTATGAGTCGGATTGCCCTAGCGGGGAAATTAATTGCCCGTCGTCTCAGCAAAGCGGGATTAATGGCGGATGTACTAGGTTTTACTGGAGAAACCAACGTCCAAGGGGAATCAGTCAAGAAAATGGACGTTTTTGCCAATGAAGTATTTATCTCGGTTTTTAAGCAAAGTGGTTTAGTTTGCCGTCTTGCTTCCGAGGAAATGGATAAACCCTATTATATCCCAGAAAACTGTCCCATCGGTCGCTATACCCTACTCTACGACCCGATCGATGGTTCTTCCAATGTGGATATTAACCTAAATGTGGGTTCGATTTTTGCCATCCGTCAACAGGAAGGCAATGATTTAGACGGAGAGGCGCGGGATTTACTGCAAAATGGTCGTCAACAAATCGCCGCCGGTTATATTCTCTATGGACCCTCAACTATTTTAGTTTACTCGATCGGTCGCGGTGTTCATGCCTTTGTCCTTGACCCCAGTTTAGGGGAATTTATCCTTGCCCAAGAGAATATTATTATCCCCGATCACGGTCCGATTTATAGTACCAATGAGGGCAATTTTTGGCAGTGGGATGAGGCAATTCGCGACTATACTCGTTATGTCCACCGTCATGATGGTTACACGGCCCGTTACAGTGGGGCATTAGTGGGAGATATCCATCGAATTTTAATGCAGGGTGGAGTTTTTCTCTATCCAGGTACTGTTAAAAATCCCCAGGGAAAATTGCGCTTAATTTATGAAACTGCCCCCCTTGCTTTTTTAATTGAACAGGCAGGAGGTAAAGCTAGTGATGGTGTGACAAATCTTTTAGATATCGTTCCCGATAAATTACACTACCGCACACCTTTAGTGATCGGTAGTGTCGAAGATGTCAAATTGGTGGAGTCTTTTATCGCTGATCGCCGTCATCGCGATCGAGTTTAACTTATAGTTTTATTTAGCGATTAGGAAGCCAGATATTTTCCCTATCTTCTAACTGTTTTACGGTTTTATACCTAGTCTATCAGCAGTCAGCATATCCCTCACCACTCTCCCCGATATGGAAATTCAACGGGTCATCTTAAATAACATCGGGCTATTTGAAAAGCTGGAAATTTCCTTGGCGCCTACAGAGCAAAACCCAAGCAAAATTACCGTTTTTGTTGGTAATAACGGGGCTGGTAAAACTGCTATACTAAAAGCATTAGCAACTTCTCTTAGTTGGTTTACTGCTCGTTTACTTACAGAAAAAGGGAGTGGTAATCCTATTTCTGAAGATGCCATATTTAATACTGCTAATGCTGGCAGCATTGAAATCGAAGTCTGGGATTCCTCCAAATCATTAAACAATCCCGATCAAAGCGAGATTGACCATTATTTCAGATGGATTCTTGCCAAAAATAGAAAAGGACGTAAAGCCCAATATAATAGCAACCTTAATGACTGTACGCGCTTGGCCAATCGTTATCGTGATGCCCTCACCCATGATGACAAAACTAGCCTACCCCTAATTGCGTTTTATCCTGTCGAGCGTGTCGTACTCGATATTCCACTAAAAATTAGGACTAAGCATACCTTTTTGCAATTGGACGGTTATGATAACTCCTTAAGTCAGGGCGTTGACTTTCGCCGCTTTTTTGAATGGTTCCGAGAACGGGAAGATACCGAAAATGAATCAGGAGTTCCTGAAGACGTTCTCAACCAACTAAGACCAATAATGGCTGAAACCAATCAAGACGTATGGCGATGGTTAAATGAACGCAATGCCTCAGCTAAAGATCGGCAATTAACAGCAGTTCGCACCGCCATTGGCCGATTTATGCCCCATATGGATAACCTTAGAGTCCGTCGTAAACCTCGTCTCTACATGGCAGTGGACAAAAATGGTGAAACCCTCAACGTCGCCCAACTTTCACAAGGCGAAAAATCCCTAATGGCTCTCGTTGGTGATATTGCCCGCCGTCTAGCCATGCTGAACCCTGCCTTAGAAAATCCTTTAGCAGGTGATGGTATCGTTTTGATTGATGAAGTCGATTTGCATCTACATCCCTCTTGGCAACGTCGCCTCTGCGAGCGCCTGACCGAAACTTTCCCAAATTGTCAGTTTGTGCTGACAACCCATTCACCTCTAGTGATCAGTGATTGTAAAAATGTTTTGATCTACACTTTAGCTAATGGCGAATTGCGACAGTTACCATCTCAATATGGGCAAGATGCTAATACTGTCTTATTAGATGTCATGAATACCAGCATTCGTAATGAGAAAATTGATACTGAATTGAACGATCTGCTAGATGCCATACAAGATTCAAAGCTAACCGAGGCTCAACAATTGCTGGCAGAATTAAGTGAGGAACTACCTGCCAATCATCTCGAATTGGTCAAAGCAAAACTACTGCTCCGTAAACAAGAATTGCGTCATGGGAACCATTAGTAAAGGGGCTGAACCTTATGCGAACCATTAGTAAAGGGGCTGAACCTTGTTGTTTAAAAGCTTGGAAAAGGAAGAACCCTCATGGGGCATACGATGATTTAGATAAAACAGAAGAAGGGAAAGTCGTTCGGGCAAAGATTCGAGACTATGCTCTTAATGAGCAGTTTTATCTTTGTGCCTATTGCTGCCAGCGAATCGAAAAAATTAATGCTTGCCATAATGAGCATATAGAAGCTCAAAAGCTAAATCCTAAACGTACGCTCGACTTTTCAAATATTGTTGCTAGTTGTAATACCCCTAATCAATGCGGTGATGCACATAAATCTCAACACCTACCCCTAACTCCCCTGATGACAGAATGTGAAACAGAACTGCGATTCAAAATTAGTGGTCGGGTAGAAGGATTGAGCGATCGGGCAGCTGTCACGATTCGAGTTTTAAATTTGGGTGACCATGAAAAAAATAACCGTGCTTTGATCGAAACACGGAAGCAGTTGTCTAATGTTTTATTATGGGAAAATGGCATAAATCCAGATGACGGCTTAGAGGATGATGAAATATTAAATATATTAATCGATGACCTATCACAACCTCAGCAAGATCAAATGGAACCTTTCACTCCAGTAGTAATTAATATCTTGAGAAGTTGGCTCCAAGCTTAAGAGCAACCCTCTTGATAAATATGCTCTAAATTAAAACCTAAAACAGACAAATAACAACTGAAATGCAACGGACGGTTAAAAGAAGTAAGGCTCACCAGAATTCAAAAAAGCAATTTTAATAAAAAAAGCTTTTTGCTTTGTTAGATTCCAGACTATTTAAGGGTTTAGGCTGATTTAAACTACTAATTTGCTATAACCAGTCTAGGAGAGCCAGAAAAGTTCAGGGATGGGATTAAAAGAGTGATTGTAATTCTGGACTCTACCTGACAGGGGGACAAGCTGGCTGAACTCCTTACAGCACAAGCTTTTTGGGGTGTTCGAGCGAAAAAGTTCGATGCAGCTCACCCCCCGTTGTTGATAAAGATTTCTAGTAAGCTCGCCCAAATCCCTGATTCTCTCGTTAG
>NZ_JADBSZ010000095.1:0-3320 GCF_020246425.1 Microcystis sp. M079S1 | reverse complement strand
ATAGAAAGACATTCAGCAATTTTTGTCAATTTTTGTCAATTGTTTTCGCTCTAGAACCAACTAATCAATTAAATCTCTTGCCAGATAAGGATTTAGTCTGTTTATGCCACCCTATCGAACCATACCAAGTAACGAAGAACCAAAATTATGCCGATTTTTCGATAACCGAGGGGAAATTATTCTATTTGTAATTGGCTCTAGTGTCTTTAACCGCCGCCCAAAAAAATAGGGCTGTTAGTGGCACACTTGCCGCTAGAATTAAGCCAGTGGTGGTATTGCCTAAATCCGGTTCTCCCGAACTAATTTCAAAGACACAACCCACACCAGCGATCGCTGCAATACAGGATAATAACAATAAAACGCCGCTTTTCGGGGTCATCTTCACTCCTCACCTAAATTAACTAATGCCTTTATTTTGTCACTTTCTCGACGGGTTTCACCGCTTGCACGGAAAAACCGTGTTTTTTTAATTCTTCATTGAGTGCCAAATCGTTATCTACTCTATCCACGAACATGACACCATTAAGATGATCCATTTCGTGTTGAATTACCCGCGCTAGTAAACCGTTAGCTTGCAGTTTTCGCGGTTTCCCCTGTTCATCTTTATAACTCACTTCGATCGCTTGGGGACGGATGACATCTAAAAACACATCGGGAATACTCAAACAACCCTCTTCCGCTTTGCACAATTCCCGACTATAACCGATAATTTGGGGATTAATCAGAATTAGGGGCGTATTTTCGGGTTTATCGGGTTCACAATCGATGACAATCAATTGTTTATTGACTGCCACTTGCGGGGCCGCTAACCCGATACCATTGGAACTATACATAGTTTCCAGCATTTCTCTGGCTAATTGGCGAATGCTGTCATCGACTTTAGCAATCCGCTTGGCTGGTTGACGCAAGACTCGATCGCCGAGATAATGCAGTTCTAAAGGGGGTTTTTCTAATTTGCGTTTTTCTACGGTAATAGTGGCGCTCATAAACTTAATTATCGATGGGATGACACAATTTTGATCTTATACTAAATCCGTTGAGTATAGGCTACATATCAGGAGAGGCACTCATGCAAGAGGCAAAAGGCAAAAGGAGGAATAGATAATCAGTCTTTAATAACTGGATTTAGTATTAGTCACTGGCTCTGGGGCATTTCTCAGGAAAAGGGAGAAAAAAGCCCAGACTCTTCATAAAATTTTATACCGATCACAGACAGTTCGTCCATATCAGGGGGTGGGAAGTGGGGAAGTGGGAAGCTTTTTCAGTTATCAGTAAGCAGTAATCAGTAATCAGTGGGGGAGTGGGGAGATTTTTCAGTTATCAGTAAGCAGTAATCAGTAATCAGTAATCAGTGGGGGAGTGGGGAGAAGGGAGAAGGGAGAAAAAAAGCTGATTGTAACCGGCTACTTATTAGTAATTGGCATTCCTAACCATTGACTTAATTCCGCTGCTAACCATTCAATTTCGGGGTTACTCAGATAGGCTTTTGTCTGACTGCTAATAGTATATTCTTTAGTCCCCGCCCAAATAGTTAAAGCCATCGGCATATAAACTTGATCGCCATCGCCATCTTTGGTATGATAACTATCAGCTTTGACCAGTTTATTAATATGTTGCCGTGCCATTTTCTTTTTGCCCGGAAGTGTCAAACCAAAAATTCGCTGAATGGCAACAATTTCTTGACTATCAATAGTGATAATTTCCTCCCCTTTGAGACAATAAATAATCCCGCCAAGCATTCCTAAACCCACAAACCAAAAAGGCAAGGAAAAGAGCAGAAAAAACCAACTCATCCATAGAGGAATAGAAACGGCTCCTCCTGTCCATACTAATAAAAAAGCATTCCAAGCGATGGCAAAGGCTCCAAGAAAAATTAATTTAGGGGTAAAACCTTCGGGAGGTAAAGATATTTTAATTTTCTCCTCGCTTTTTTGCAACTGTACCCGACTACCTGCTGGTTTTTCAAGGTTCGAGGAAGTTAATTGCATTTCGTGGAGAGTATTTAAAGCTTGATTTGCTGCCTGTGCTGAAACAAACCTTTTCTCGAGACTAGGTTCAATTAATTGCCCTAACCAATGAACAAAAGCAGGGCTTAAATTGGCTAAATTATTTAATTTAATTTTGCCATCTTTTTGGGGTAAATCTGCGGGATGAATGCCTGTAGCTAGATAGATTAAAGTGGCTCCTAAACTGTATAAATCAGAAGCGGCAACGGTGCGACCACCAAATTGTTCGGGGGGCATATAACCGTAGGTTCCGACGATAGTTAAAGTGGACTGTTCCTGTTGGGCAACACTCTGGACAGAACCAAAATCAATTAAATAAACATTGCCGATACTATGACCTGATCGATCTTTTAGTAAAATATTACTAGGTTTCAAATCCCGGTGGATAATTGGCGGGTTAAGTCCATGGAGATAAATTAAAATACCTAGGATAGATTTAGCTAATTCTTGCAGGTCTGCTTCACTAAATTTGCGACCGGTTTCTATCTGTTCCTTGAGAGATTTAGCTTCGATATAACTCTGAACAAGGGCAAAACCTTGATAGGTATCGGTGCGAACTTCAAAATAGTCGATATATTCAGGAATCGAGCGACAATCTAGATGTTTAAGAGTTTCAGCTTCCCGTTCAAAGAGTTTTAAATCTGTCCATTCAAAATCGGGACTGAAGATTAATAATTTGAGGACAACAGTAGTACCCGTTTTTAGATCTTGGGCGAGAAAAGTGCGTCTTCCGGTTTGTTTACCTAACTGACTTTGGATTTGGTATCGATCGCCTAAAATTTGCCCTGGCAGCATACAATATATTCCTAGGATAATCCTAATTCTAGGCTAATCGAGAAATTTCTCAACCGCAAGCTAAGAAAAAGGAAGTTTGACCGAATCATCAAAACTTTAGCATCTCCCAGGATAACTGCGGTGAAATTCAATTATATCGCCCGTTTTTCGCCAATTCCTGGACTGGGGTGAGGGATGTATTTTTTCAGGATATCTCTTGTAAAAATCAAAAATTGTTGTTAGGGTTAGGAATCAGTAGTCAGTAGTCAGGAGAATTAAGAATGAATAATAATCAATTAAATGGTCTATTTACAGATTTTATGCAATTTAATCCTTATTTTTGCCGTTTTTGAACCCTGAAAAATTAATTATGCAAGAGGTTTGGGTTAAAAGAGAAAAGGTTCTTCGTTACTTAGTATGGTTCGATAGGGGGGCATAAATCGACTAAATCCTTATCTGGCAAGAGATTTAATTGATTAGTTCGCTCTAGATCGAAAACAATTAACAAAAATCGCCAAATGTCTTTCTCTATAAGAGTTT
>NZ_JADBSZ010000094.1:0-2651 GCF_020246425.1 Microcystis sp. M079S1 | reverse complement strand
TAAGGTTTTTAGGCTTTTTTGACCTCAAAAAGTGCCTAGCATTGGAGTGATCGGGGGTAAAATTCCGGGACTTTTTCCCTGAAAATTAGGTAATTGACCACCTGAAAATGAGTAAAACCCCACACCCCACACCCCACACCCTGCCACCACCGAAAAACTTTTTCAGCAGACCCTATTTAGATAATGGGACTCGTTTAGGTTGGTTAATCAATAGAAAAACTAGAGAAGTAGAAATTTATCGTCAAGGAAAGGCAGTAGAAATTTTAACTAATCCAGAGAGTTTATCGGGGGAAAGTATTCTGCCAGAATTTAGTTTAGATCTTACCCCCGTCTATACTCATTTACTCCACCCAAAATAATTTAGTTCCTCGGCTTAAACCTAACTCTCTCATTTCTTGATAAATTCCTTCCTTCGTCTTCACATTTGTACTTTGTTTTTGTCTTAAACAATAGTATACACTCTGCTCCTGAATACACTTTCCTAGACTGACTGAACAAAATTTTCTATCTCCTAACACCACTATTTTATGACCTGATAGCACGGTCAATATTTTTTCTAATACTCGCTTTTGTTCTTCGAGATTACTACTTCCTTTTTTATCTAATATATCCCAATAAATTGGGATGGCTCTCTTGTCATAAATAAACCTCACCATCAAGATATTAATTGCTCCCCAACTCGTCTGGTCTATGGCAATATATACTAATCCTTTTATTGTGAATCTCTCCTGCTGTTTTAACATCTCTTTTAGGACCGGAAACCAGATTTTTTCAATATTCAGAATTTCCAGCTTTAAAAATCTTTTTAGTTTTTTTCTCCGACTCTCAAACAGGATTGGTATTGGTAGTGCTTCTGCTAATATCTCTAACTTTGCTTGCTTTAGTATTTGCAAGGTTCCAACTATCATTAACAGCAGTAGATATCTGGCTCGCCCCAGTTCATTCTCTAAGACTTTCTGATATAGTTCACTTATCATTTTCGTTATCTAGGTCATATTTACTATATATGACTTATCTTTTTTGGGTCTTCTCGACTTTGTGTGATAATTTTTGCTTATGGAATCGTGAAATGCTTACTGGGCAAGACTTTTAGTCCTATTTTGCGGATATTCTATCAGTATAGACCTCGTTTCCACACAGAAACCAGAAGAGCCCTTTTTTTGGAGTCTGTATCTGTATTCCATGCTACATAAGCTCTTCAGCTTGCTTGTCCCCCTGTCAGATTAAATATAAGATGAACGTAGGTTGGGTTGAAGCATGAAACCCAACACCTGCAAGGGTTACGCTACCGCTAACCCATCCTACAAATAATTGTGCCTCCCTACTTACAGCTGATCAATCAGGAAAACTAATAGTTAGCAATCGCTCGTTGCCCACCGGTTTTTCTCCCCACTCTGAATCGACTTTTTCGGCTAATTTGGCTGATTTGGCTGAGTTATGGGCTGTTATAGATTATTCGTGGTTTCTTTGTCTTTTTGCCCGTTCAATTTCTGCTTGTAGTTCTGCTATTTGTCGCTGCAATCTTTCGCTTTCGCTATCATTAGCATTAACATTAATTGAGCTTTTTACCCCTGTTTTGGCATAGTTTCCCCAGCGAATTTGACGATAGGATTCCGAGTTAAACCATTGCTGTAGATAATGCACTCTTTCTACCGAAAAAGGATGGGTTAAAAAGGAACCATTACCGCCATTATAAATGAGAAATTTATAAATCTGGTTTAAGTTATCTTGGTCTAATTGTCGGTAGGCTTCCCCTTGGCGAATAAATTCTTCTAAGTTGCATTCATGCAGGTATTTTTGACTTCCTCCTGCACATTTCATTAAAGTTCTCAGGACTAAATTTAAATCATCGGTAACTAATAAAGCGGCGCGGTCTGCTGATAATTCCGCTTTTCTGCGCCATTCATAAAAGGCATAAACTAGACCGGTAGTAATGGCTTTTCCTAGTCCTAAGGTGATGCCCCCAAGGAAATTAGCCGCCCCCATCACCCAAAAAGACATTTGAATTAAAATACTATGATCGCATTTTAAATGACCTAATTCGTGGGCAAGAATTACCCTAATTTCTTCTTCATCTAAGAGGTCTAAAAGGGCAGTATTAAAGACAATGTAGGGATGTTCCGAACCTAAAGAATAGGCATTCGCTGAAGGGTTTTGACTGACATAAAGATTCGGTTCTGGGGACATATCTAAATCCCGCAGACATTGGCGATATATACCGTATAAAGTGGCGTATTGACGCGGGCCGACTTTTAGATCATTGCCCATTAATAAAATTTGCTGGGGACGTTCATAGAGATATTCGGAAAAACTTTTCGCTAGTAAGTCAAACCCTGGAACCGATCTTAATGCCTGTTCAGCTTGCTGATCTAGGGGATGTTTAAAAGCTTGACTGGAAATATCAGGATAAGTTGGCATATTAATAAAACCTCTTGTAAAAATCAAAAATTGTTGTTAGGGTTAGGAGTCAGTAGTCAGGAGTCAGGAGTCAGGAGAATTAAGAATGAATAATAAGCAATTAAATGGTCTATTTACAGATTTTATGCCATTTAATCCTTATTTTTGCCGTTTTTGAAACCTCAAAAATTAATTAGGGGTTGCTTAAAAAGTTTGTTGGTTGGGTTAGGAGTCAGGAGTCTCCGAGTCAGTAG
>NZ_JADBSZ010000093.1:0-10808 GCF_020246425.1 Microcystis sp. M079S1 | reverse complement strand
AATCTATTGTGAAAGTTAATTAGGGAGAATTAAATCATGTCTTGGCAAAATGAAGTTAAAACCGCTTTAGAAAACAATCAATACGATATTGTTAGTCAGTTTTACGAAGAACTGATAGAAAGAAAACCCCTAGAAATTAGTTATTATTGGTATTTAGGATTATCCTATCTTTTGCAGGCAAAAGAAGAAGAAGCACAAGCTACTTGGTTATTTGTTTTCACTCAAGGAGAAGAACAGGAAACTGATTCATGGATGCTAGAATTAAGCAATATTTTAGCAGCCGAAGCTAATCGACAATTAGAGTTAGAAAATCTAGAAACCAGTTGGTTAATTCGTAAACATCTACAGGAAATTAATCCCAGTTATATCGATAATTTACTGCATTTAACTCTCGTTGAAATGAAATTAAATAGATTTCATCCTCAACAACTGCAAGAATGGCAAATACTAGAATTAATTACTCAGGGTTCAGTTAACTCTCAATTATTGGAACGGGTAGTAATTGCCGTCATACCTTACGCTCATAAATATACCATAGAATTAGTTCGCTTAAGTTTACCCTATCTTGACAATTCTCCAGAATTACTTAATCACGTCATCACTGTTGCTGGACGCTTTGCTTTTGAGAAATATCAACCTATTTATTCCGTTGACTTAGCGGAAGCTTTTCTTCCCCTTTATCCCGAAAGTTTGTACTTAGAAGTTAATTTATTTTGGTTTTATATCTCTTTACCTAACTATGAAAAAGCCATCAATTTAGTCAATAAGTTGAAAGAGAAAAGTCAAACAATTGATTTAAAAATGTTTAGTCAATCTCTTCTCTTTAATGGTTCTTTACGCGCCTCAAAATGGAATGACATTCCTAGTATTTGTCAAGAGTATAAACAATTAATTAAAGAATTTATAGAAAAAAAGCCCCAAGATATACATCCCTTAGTTCGGGGAGCTTTACTAACAGTTATGAACCCGATTTCCTACTATGAAGATAACCCGAAAGAGAATCGACCGCTTTTAAGTCAGATTGGCAGTTTTTTTCAAAAAACTTACAAAGAAATGCTGGGTTTTCAAGAGGAAAGTTTTGACAAACCTAGAGAAGATAATGCCAATAAAAAACTGAAAATTGGTTACATTGCCCAAACCTTAAAACGTCATCCCGTCGGTTTATTGAGTCGTTGGACTATTAATTATCACAATCGTGAGCAGTTTGATATTCACCTTTATATGGTGAGTCAACCTGTGGATGAAATAACTAAACAATGGTTTTCTAATCCCGCAGATAAAATCTATCATGCTACTGCTGATTCCTTAGTAACCTATCGCAAAATTAAAGAAGATAACATCGATATTCTTGTGGATTTAGATAGTGGTACTGGGGCAATCGTTGCCAAAGTTATTGCCTTAAAACCTGCTCCTATTCAAGTTAACTGGTTAGGTTTTGATGGTTCCGGTTTACCCGCAGTAGATTATCTTTTAGCGGATCCTTATGTACTACCAGAAAATGCCCAAGAATATTATCAAGAAAAAATCTGGCGTTTACCTGATGCTTTTGTCGCTGTGGATGGTTTTGAAATAGCCGTTCCTACCCTGCGAAGAGAAGATTTAGGTATTAATAATGATGCGGTTATTTACCTAAGTTCTCAAACGGCAATTAAGCGTAATCCTGCGATGATTCGCTTACAAATGCAAATCATCAAATCCGTACCTAATAGTTATTTCCTGATTCAAGGAGTTGCTGATGATAATTCTCTCTGGGATTTATTCTGTCAAATTGCCGCAGAAGTTGGGGTAGAAACTAATCGAATTAAGATGCTTCCTCTCTATAAAACGGAAACCTACAGGGCAAATTTAGCCATCGCTGATGTGGTTTTGGACACCTATCCCTTTAATGGTGGTACAACCACCTTAGAAACCCTCTGGATGGGAATTCCTCTCGTGGTTAAAGTGGGGCAACAATGGTCATCACGCAACGGTTATACTTTAATGATGAATGCGGGAATAACTGAGGGTATATCTTGGAGTGATGAGGAATATGTGCAGTGGGGAATTAAGTTAGGATTGGATAGAAATTTAAGAGAAGAAGTCCGTTGGAAACTCCGAAAGTCTCGTCATACATCTCCCCTCTGGAATGCCAGACAATTTACCAGAGATTTAGAAACTGCTTATCGGCAAATGTGGAATATTTATTGTCAAT
This sequence comes from Microcystis sp. M079S1, assembly GCF_020246425.1. Classification (NCBI taxonomy): domain Bacteria; kingdom Bacillati; phylum Cyanobacteriota; class Cyanophyceae; order Chroococcales; family Microcystaceae; genus Microcystis; species Microcystis sp. M079S1. The sequence goes on along the minus strand of NZ_JADBSZ010000093.1, from coordinate 8,617 downwards.
CTTAGCGGATAAAAACTATGCAATGGCATCAAGACATACAAACACACTTAAACGACAACAATTATCAACTGGTATTGCAGTTTTATGAACAATTAACTGAAAACAATTCTCCTGTAATTGAGGATTATTTTTATCTAGGATTAGCCTATCTTTTACAAGATAGAGAAGAAGACGCACAAGCTACTTGGTTACTGGTGTTGAGTCAAGCAGCTGAATCAGAATTATCGGGGTGGATAGAAACTTTAACTCAAATCTTAGATGCAGAGGCAACCAGACAAGAAAATTCCCAAAGACTAGAGACAAGTTATCTAATTCGATGGCAGCTACAAAATCTTAATCCTAGTTTTTTAAATAATCTCCTGCATCTGATGGAATTAGAAATACAATTCCAAAATTTTGCTATGGAAAAGTGCAATGATTGGTGTGTATTTGAACTGTTAGAGAATACAGCTACAGCAGCAATTAATCTTGATTTACTGCTGCGAGTGACGGAAAAAGTTTTAATCTACCCCTGCACTAATACCATCCACTTTTTAGAATTAGCAGCCTTACATATCAATAATCCAGAAATAATTGCGGCCAAAGTTATCTCAGCAATTGTCAATTATGGTTATCAACAAAAACAAAGTGTATTTGCCATTAATTTAGTAGAACTTTGTTTGCGCTTTCTACCAGAGGATTTATACTTACAAAATAGTTTGTTTAATCTTTATAAAACCACCACTTTTGACTATAAAAAAGCTCTAGAAATCGCCGATAATTTTTATAAAAATTGCCAAACAAATACTGAAAAGCTGTTCGGAATTTCTCTAGTGATTGGTATTTTACAAGCTAAGGGAGACTGGGGAAATTTACCTAAATTTATCGATGAATTAACACAACTAATCGAGCGACAAATTAATGCCGAACAATTTAATGCACGTCCCTTTATTATCGACTCTATTTTAGGCGTTACTAGCTGTCTTCCCTACTATCAAGATAATCCGAAAATTAATCGCTATTTACAAAGTAAACTAGCGGAAATTTTTCAAGCAGATGTAAGAACCCGCTATAACTATATTGCTCCTGTTTATTCTCCAAAATCTCCAGCAAGAAAAATAAAAATTGGTTATATTGCCTATACTCTCCGTCGCCATTCTGTGGGTTGGTTAAGTCGCTGGTTATTTCACTATCATAATCGAGATAAATTTGAAATTTACACCTATTTTGTCAACCAAGGAGCAGACGAAATTACTGAAAAATGGTTTAAAAATAACTCAGATTATAGCTATAAATTGCCAGCAAAAATTGAACAAATAACTGCCCAAATTCGTCAAGACAAATTAGATATTTTAGTGGATCTTGATAGCTTAACCAATAATACAACTTATCTAGTAATGGCCTTAAAACCAGCACCGATACAGGTAACTTGGTTAGGATTAGATGCGTCGGGAATCCCTGCGATTGATTATTTTATTGCCGATAACTACGTTTTACCCGAAAATGCTGAAGAAATTTATTCAGAAAAAATCATCCGACTTCCTAACTCTTATTTATCCGTGGATGGTTTTGAAGTGGGTGTTCCCACCAGGAGAAGAACTGATTTAAATATTCCCGATGATGCTATTATTTATCTGACCGTGCAATCGGGATTAAAACGTACCTTAAACATGATTTGTCTGCAATTGCAGATTCTCCAACAGGTTCCTAATAGCTATCTTTTAATCAAAGGTTTTGCCGACAAAGAAACCATTCGAGAATTATTTCTCAAAAGTGCCGAAGAATTGGGAATTAGTCAAGATAGATTAAGATTTTTGCCCAATGATTTGCATGAGGAAACCCATCGCGCTAATCTAGTAATTGCTGATATAGTTCTCGATACCTATCCCTATAATGGTGCTACCACAACCCTAGAAACCCTCTGGATGGGGATTCCTTTAGTCACTAGGGTTGGTGAACAATTTGCAGCCCGCAATAGCTATACTTTTATGAAAAATGCCGGCATTAGTCAGGGTATAGCTTGGAGTGATGAAGAATATGTGCAGTGGGGAATTAAGTTAGGATTAGATAAAAATTTAAGGGAAGAAATTCGTTATCAACTACGTCAATCTCGTCATACATCTCCCCTCTGGAATGCCAGACAATTTACCAGAGATTTAGAAACTGCTTATCAACAAATGTGGAATATTTAGGGTGCATCTCATTTTTGTCAATCTACTAAGTTGGGATTTTTAAGGGAAAACTCTCTTTTAAAATTGGGCTTTACTTCCGATTTTATCGCTCAATCCAAGCTTTTGGGGGGTTCTACCCCCCAAACCCCTAGGGTTGATTCATAGTAGGGTTGATTCATAGTAGGGTTGATTCATAGTAGGGTTGATTCATAGTAGGGTTGATTCATAGTAGGGTTGATTCATAGTAGGGTTGATTCATGAATCAACCCTACCCAAACCCCCCGTTGGGGGCGTGGCGCCGCCCCCAAACCCCGGAGCGCATTAGTTTTTCGGTGGGCTGCTTACAGGTAGTTGTTAATACTTTTGTACGCATTTGAGAGTGACTGATAATTGCTGATTGTCGGTATTTTTGCAAATGTGAGATGCAGCCTTCCTACCTTCTCCCCACACCCCACACCCCACACCCCGCTCCCCGCTCCCCTGGTGTTAGGCCCAGAGAAACCCTAATAGCTAAAGAAACTGCGCGATTAGATACCAAAGTCCTTCACAGATAGAAGATAATCAATATTTATCAGTATTGGAAGCCTTCAGCATGGTTCATTTAACGCCCAATCCTAGCTATAGTTTAAGTCTCAAGATAGAAATCCCCAATCAAGCGGGAACCTTCGCTTCTGTCCTCAATGCGATCGCCGATGTCGGGGGTAATTTAGGGCAAATTTCTCTGATCGAACGCAATTTAAAGATTAGCACCCGCGAGGTGATGGTTGATGCCGCTAGTACCGACCAAGCGGAACAGATTATCGCCGCGGTTAAAGCTCTACCGGATGTTAAACTCCTGAAAGTTTCCGATCGCACCTTCGATCTCCATCGTCGGGGTAAAATCTCCATTGAGAGTCGTATTCCCCTCACCTCCCAAGATGACCTGGCCATGGCCTACACCCCCGGAGTTGGTCGCATCTGCACCGCTATCGCCCACGATTCCGAACAAGTGTACTCATTGACCATCAAGGGCAACACCGTCGCTGTAGTTACCGATGGTAGCGCGGTATTAGGATTAGGAAATCTCGGGCCAGAGGCTGCCCTACCAGTAATGGAAGGGAAAGCAATGTTATTCAAGGAATTCGCCGGAATTGACGCTTTTCCCATCTGTTTAGCCACCCAAGACCCCGAAGAAATCATCGCAACCGTCAAAAGAATCGCCCCGGTTTTTGGGGGTATTAACCTAGAGGATATCGGCGCGCCACGCTGTTTTGAAATCGAGAAACGTCTGCGAGCGGAATTAAATATTCCCGTTTTCCACGATGATCAACATGGTACAGCGATCGTTTCCCTGGCTGCCCTAATTAATGCCCTCAAATTGGTCAAAAAATCGCTTGATACAGTCAAAATCGTCATTAATGGTGCGGGTGCGGCGGGTATCGCCATCGCTACTCTCTTTAAAACCGCAGGAGCTACAAATATAATCCTCTGTGATTCCCTTGGTATCCTCTCCCAAAAACGGGACGATTTAACCCCAGAAAAACAAGCTTGGGCCGTGGCTGCCAGTGGTAAGCTAGGGGATGCTCTTAAAGGCGCTGATGTCTTCTTGGGGGTGAGCGCACCGGGGGTATTGACTCCCGAAATGGTCAAGGGAATGGCTAAAGATGCGATCGTGTTTGCCATGGCTAATCCGATTCCCGAAATTCAACCGGAATTAATCAATGATTTAGTGGCCGTGGTGGCTACCGGACGCAGCGATTATCCCAATCAGATTAATAATGTTCTCGCTTTCCCCGGATTATTTCGCGGGGCCTTGGACTGTCGCGCTAGGGCAATCACCGATAATATGTATCTGGAAGCGGCCAAAGCGATCGCTTCTTTGATCACTCCTGCTAATCTCAATCGAGAGAATATTATTCCCTCGGTTTTTGATAGTCGTGTAGTTACGGCTGTGGCCGCCGCCGTTCAACACGCTGCTCGTCAAGATGGAGTGGCCGGGGAATAATGTAATTATGGTGCAGGAGGGTAAGTAAACCGTGAAACCGATCGATGATATTCCCGAAGCTTTGCGGGACAACCAGTACAGAAAAACTACTAATCCTAATGGTCTAATAGCGATCGTAAGCGGTTTACTCGCTCTGGTGGGAACCGGCATAATTGCCATAGCAGTCTTGAATCGTCCCCCTGCTTCCGTAAAAAAACCGGTTATTAACCCCTCCCCCCCCATTAAAGCCACTCCTAGCCCCATTGAGAACATTCTAGGTCATTTACCCTATCAAGAGGCCCCGGAGACGGAATTAGCCCCCATTACTGGGGATGGTGCTATGCGTTTAAGGAAACCGGCAGCCAAGGCTTTTATCCAGATGCAGAGTGACGCGAGGAGGTCGGGGGTGATTTTAATGCCGATTTCCGCATTTCGATCGAAAGCAACCCAAGAAAAGCTCTTTTTTGAAGTTAAAAAACAACGCAATCAGCAAACCCGCAAACGAGCAGAAGTGAGCGCACCTCCGGGTTACAGCGAACATCATACCGGTTATGCGATCGATATTGGCGATGGTAGCACTCCCGCAACGAATTTAAGTAGCAGTTTTGCTAATACTGCCGCTTTTCGTTGGTTGCAAAATAACGCTGCCCAGTATAGTTTCGAGTTATCTTTCCCCGAAAATAATCCCCAGGGTATTAATTATGAACCCTGGCACTGGCGTTTTGTCGGGGATAGTCACAGTTTAGAAACTTTTTATAAGGCCCAACAATTAGGAAAACAAAAATAAGATAACCTTATCGGCAATTGCATCCTGTAGGGGCGAAGCATTCGGACAATAACCTATCGCTGAAACCAGAGATTTTCTATCCGAATGCTTCGCCCGTACTTTTTCAGCAGACCCTAAATATTGCCGTAACGCACCAACAGAAAAAGTTTTTTATGTGTTAGCAAAGCGCGTAACACATCCTACACCTAATGGCGGGGGGTTGTGGACATTTCTAACGAGAGAATCTGGCAGCCAATCGATTCCGTTGCCAATTTTTCAGAGCTAGTCCCACTATATTGCTTATAATTGAAGGTATTAAAAGCGTTAATCCGGGTTCCTTCTCGAACTAACAGACAGCATCAATGATTGACTGGACTCCCTATCTCAAATCAATCTCGGACTCGGAAAAGTACGCCCAGTGGGAGACATTTTACACCCTCACGGACGTAGAGGGAAAAACACGCCCGTCGAAAACTGCACCTTTGCTAAGAGATTTGTGGGTGCAGACGATTGAAAAAGAACGAGAAAACCCGCAAGAAAGAGCAGAAAGACCAGAAAAACCCGAAAGATTCACGGTTTTAGATGGTTTACGCAAGTATGCAACTAATCACGTTCTTTTAAAAGGTCGTCCCGGTTCAGGAAAATCGACCGCTTTAGCCAGATTATTATTAGAAGAATCCGTAGGGACCCAAAGCTTGCGCCTAAATCAACAAAATCAAGCTAAAATCATTCAAATTCCCATTCTCATCGAATTACGCTTGTATGAAACCTCAATTCTTGATTTAATTTTACAATTCCTGAAACGCCATAAATTAATTATTGATAGTAATACCCTAGAAAGTTGGCTGTTAGAAAATCAGAATTTTAGACCATTATTATTATTTGATGGTATCAATGAATTGCCCTCGGAAGCTGCGCGACAGAAATTAAAAAACTTTCGCCAGCAGTATGCAGAAATTTCTATGATTTTCACCACAAGGGATTTAGGCAGCGACGACTTAGATATTGAAAAAAAGCTGGAAATGCTCCCCCTGAGCGAAGCACAGATGCGGGATTTTGTCAAGACCTATTTGCCTGAAAAAGGCGAAGAAATGCTTAAACAGTTGGGAAATCGTCTCAAGGAATTGGGAGAAACCCCCCTGCTTTTGTGGATGTTATGTGAAGTTTTTAATGAGAAAAGCCAAATTCCTGCTAATTTAGGCTTAGTTTTTCGACATTTTACCGAAACAGTTTATCACCACAAATTAAAAGCAGATGTTCCTACTTACCAAGAATCCCGGGATTGGTGGCGAGAATTGCTGCAAGTGTTAGCTTGGAAAATGACCCAAGGGGAGTCAAAAACCGAGATTCAGGTGGCTATTTCCCGAACAGAAGCAGAGGAAGAATTAAGCAAATTTATCAAAAATAAAGGATTCCCAGAATATTACAGTAAGCAGTGGTTAAAGGATTTATTGAAATATCATCTAATTCACCTAGAAGGTAATGATAAAATTGCTTTTCGCCATCAACTGATTCAAGAGTATTACACGGCTGAGGAATTAAAGAAAAAGTTACCCCATCTCAGGGATGAGCAGTTACAGTGGGACTATTTGAATTATCTCAAATGGACTGAACCTATGGCGTTGCTGTTGGGGTTATTGGATAATGAAACCCAAGCAAAACGGGTGGTTAAATTAGGGTTAGAGATTGATTTAAAATTAGGAGCGAGGTTAGCAGGAGAAGTCAACTTTAAGTTTCAAAAGCAGACAGTGGGGTTAGTGCTTGGGTTGGATGTACCGAAACGGTTTAAGGTGGAGTTATTGGGATTAACAAAGTCTAATGAAGTTGTTAATGAGTTAAGTCAAGCTTTAAAAGACTCTGATTGGGGTGTTCGTTGGAACGCAGCCTCCGTTTTAGGTAATATTAGCCCAGAAACAGCCATTGCGGAGTTACTCAAGGCTTTAGAAGACTCTAATAGCGATGTTCGTAGGCGCGCAGCCTTAGCTTTGGGTAAAATTGGCTCGGAAACAGCGATTATGGGGTTACTCAAAGCTTTAGAAGACTCTGATGAGTATGTTCGTAGGAACGCAGCCTTCGCTTTGGGTAATATTGGCTCAGAAACAGCCATTGCGGGGTTACTCAAGGCTTTAAAAGATTCTGATGAGGCTGTTCGTGGGAACGCAGCCTTCGCTTTGGCTAAGATTGGCTCGGAAACAGCCATTGCGGAGTTACTCAAGGCTTTAGAACACTCTGATAACGCACTCGAGGCCTTGACTGAGATTGAGACAGAAACAGCCATTGCGGGGTTACTCAAGGCTTTAGAACACTCTGATGAGGGTGTTCGTGGGAACGCAGCCTTAGCTTTGGGTAAAATTGGCTCAGAAACAGCCATTGCGGGGTTACTCAAGGCTTTAGAACACTCTGATGAGGATGTTCGTTGGTACGCAGCCTTCGCTTTGGGTAAAATTGGCTCGGAAACAGCTATTCCGGGGTTACTCAAGGCTTTAGAAGACTCTGATGAGTTTGTTCGTAGGAAGGCAGCCGAGGCTTTGGGTAATATTGGCACAGAAGCGGCGATGACTGAACTTATCAAATGCCTGAAAAATCCTGATTTTGTCACATTAAATAATGGCGATACTCTCTCTCAAGCTAGAAAAGCACTAGACACAATTCAAAACAAACTTAAATACTATCACCCCCTCCCTGAATCTATTTCTTACTCCACTCAATCCCCAACCTCTGAAACCTCATCTATTACCTATGATTTAAGAGGAGCTATCATTAGCAATTTAGCTCATAATGTGCAAGGAAGCCAACAGAATTATCCCCAGCAACCTAATAACAATAACCCAGAGAAAAAATAACATGGTTCAGCAACTTAATAACACCCAAATCGCCATCAATACTTTATTGAATAAACTCAACGATTCTCTCCCCCAGATCCGCGCTAAAGCTGCCGAAGCTTTGGGCAAAATTGGCAATAGCAGCCTTGCCGACACATTAGTATCCCATTTAATAGGAGAAAATGATCTTAATGTTCGCCTAAATCTGATTCGTCCGCAATTCCTTATCTAGCTTCCTGCTTATCTGATACTAATCCCGATATTCGGATAATCACGGCGGAATCTATCGGAAAAATTGGTAGTGAAAAAGCAATATCCTATCTCATTCAATCCCTACAAGATACGGAAGTAAAAGTTCGTGTCACAGCCACAATTGCTTTAGGTGAAATTGGACTAGAAGATGTTATTCCTTATCTAGTAAATGTTTGTTCCGATGAAGATGATAGCGTTCGTTTCAGTGCTGTTGATGCCCTCGGTAAAATTGGCTCTCGTTATGCAGTAAACTGATATGAAATTGAGTACAGAATCCCTCGATTTAATTATCAGAACTCTTGCCAAAAGACTATTCACAGACAAGAACCCAAGTATTCGGATTAAAGCCGCTCAATCCTTATTTTGATCCCCCTAAATCCCCCTTGAAAAGGGGGACTTGAATTCGACGTATCGCTTTCATTCAGAGAAATGGTGTCAGTTTTGCCATTATGGATGCTATAATTAGGGCTTGCTGAATAAATGTGAAATGTAGGCAAGATAGGGGTTTTGTGGCTTTTCTTGCGAAACAGGTGCAAGATTTTGAGAGAATCGTGCTTCAAAACCTTGCGTCTTCATCGGCCCGCGTCCTGTAGGGGCGAAGCATTCGGGCAATAACCTATCGGTGAAACCGGAGATTTTCTATCCGAATGCTTCGCCCGTACTT
>NZ_JADBSZ010000092.1:0-5995 GCF_020246425.1 Microcystis sp. M079S1 | reverse complement strand
ACCGTCAGCACGTCTAACAACTCTTACCCGTTTAATCTGTTGCTCTGAATAATAAAATAAGGGTTTTTGATTACACCATAAATCAAATTCTCCTGCTTTAAAACCATCAGTGAACTTGATTTTACGTCGCTCATCAGATAGTTTGTAGCCTGTTAGTTTATACTCAACCGAACGACTATGCTTTTTAAACCGAGGAAAACCCTTTTTCCCTGGTATCTTAGCATGACAATTCTGGTAAAACCTATTAATTGATTGCCAGGCTCTATCAGCAGCCGATTGATGAGCTTGAGAGTTTAATTTATTAACCCATGGTGTCTCTTTATTGTCTGCTAGTACAGCACAAAGCTTTTGAAGATCATTGCGGGTTGTCCCTTGATTGTCTAGCCAATAACGAACACAAGAATTACGCACAAACTGAGAAGTTTTGATAGCTTCATCAAGCTGGTGATATTGCTCTGGGGTTCCGTTTTTTAGCTTCGCTTCTACGACTAGCATCTAACAATTCTCGACCATTGGCTAAGTTAAGTATAACACAGTTTACTCACAGATGGTAGAATTAAACCGATGCTCTGGGGTTGATATTCTGGTCGGATTTCATCCCCCGCAAAGGTTGATGTCTTGTCGAAAAATTTAGCGGGGGCATTCATCCGACATTTTAGGTAAAAAGGCCAAAGGCAAAAGAAAGCTGTCAGTATTCTCCGAGTCAGTATTCTCCGAGTCAGGACTCATCGTTCGCTCAATTTTTCGGGAGTGCAGGAGTAAAATCGGTTGAAAGACTTGCCCCATAAAGAGTAGAGCGAAACCAGCGACTTCACTAGACCTCTTGCATAATTTTTTTATTGTATAATCGAGGGTTTGGCTTTTTTCTCAATTTTTAGATGGAAGTGGAAAAAAGAATAAAATGTGATCTTAGGTCAGGAAATCATCCTAAATCCGTTGAGTATAGGCTACTTATGAGGATAGGCAAAAGGAGGAATAGATAATCAGTCTTTAATAACGGGATTTAGTATCATCTATACTTTTGCTATGTTTATTAGCAAAAATATGGATTATCAAAACTTATCAGATGAACAATTCAAACGCCGTTTCGGTGTGTATAAACAAACATACAGAAAGATGGTAGAATCAGTAAAAAGTGTTGAAGCCGACTCTAATTCAGCGTTCGGCTGATCTCACGCCGAAGCCATCTAAAAGGGGACCGAAACCTAAACTATCTATAGAAGAACAAGCAAGTTTTAGTAACGTTAGAATATTGGCGAGAATATAGAACATATTTTCACATTGGTACAAGCGGTCAACTATCAGAATCAACTATAGGTCGGATTGTAAATAAGACGGAAAAAATGCTTTGACAATCGGGAAACTTCCGTTTAAAAGGAAAAAAAGCTCTACTAAATCAAGCAGAGATACCGTCGTAACGGTAATGGATGTAACGGAAACTCCCAGGGAACGCCCCCAAAAGAAACAGAAAGATTTTTTTGGGGTAAAAGAGGTTATCATACTTGAAAATCCCAATTAGTAGCTGATAAAAATATCGGGAAAATTATCTGTGTCTTTTGTGGGAAAGGTAGAGGTCATGATTTTAGTTTATTTAAAAAAAGTCGAGTTCGTTTTCATGCTTTAACTACCAGCAAAGAAGACAGTGGTTATCAGGGAATAGCTGCATACCATAGTAATAGTTATACACCGAAAAAGAAACCGAAAAATAGAAAATTAACAGAGTTAGAGAAGGTTTATAACAAGGCTTTAGCCAAAGAAATGATTATCATTGAACCTATAAATAGGAAACTCAAAATCTTGAAAATCTTATCCTGTAAATATCGGAATCGTCGTCGAAGATATAGTTTAAGAATTAACCTGTTTGCGGCTGTTTATAACTATGAGTTAGGGATAGGTATAGCAACTTATTAAAAGTTGCCAAACATTAATCAAGTCAAGGAGAATTTATTCTCAATTATAAAAATTGAGATAGTTTGTGCCGCTTAAATAAAGAGGTTTTGATAACCAAATTAAAGCATATCTAAAGAGTTTTGAGTTAAAAGTTAAACTTCAAGTTTTCATTCAGAACAAATGCACTAATTAACTATGTTTTTTGGGAAAATTAGTTAACTCACCATTATAACATATAATTAATTTGCAAGAGTTCTAGTAATCAGTCATCAGTCATCAGTCGTTAGCGATCAGTCATCAGCGATCAGCATTCAGCTATCAAATTGTTATTTCTTGGGTTATGGCCATTGAAGCTAGAACAGCTTCAATGGTTAAGATTCTAGAAATCGTTTGTTCCCTAGCTAAAACTCGCATTAACCTGATAAGAGATCAAATCTCCCTCGACAAAGAAACTGAGGCCGTAGCGACCCGGTGTTAAATTCAAGGATAATCGAGCGCCGTATTCAACCGAACCGACGACGGTGGCGACACCCTTACTATCGAATCGGACCAACTCGGTGATCACCTTGGGGTCGGTGGCGAGTTCCAGACGAAGGTTACGCGAAGTCCTGAATCTGAGTCTGTCCACACTATCCCAAACGCCGAGGCAATTAGTTTCCCCTAAATGACCCTCAACGCCGAAACTTTTTCCCGTTCTCGCCGTTCCCAGATCGATCGCCCCGCCCCACTCCCGACTCAGATCGCGTCTGGCATAAATCTCGCCGTCTATTCCAGTAATGATGTCTCTGTTCATAATTTACCCTTGCAATTTCTCTATCTCTACAGATAAAAAACTACCGATTCCGTCGTCGCCATTCCCAGGGTGGCATCGGGTTTCCCCCGAAAATTCCCTTTCGTTTCGAGCGAGCCTCGGTAAAAGCTTTCTCGATTTCGTTCCATTGTGGACAGTCAGCCTTGAATCGATCGTAAGCCCAAACCATACCGTCCTTCACCTGCTGAAGTTGAATTAGCTGACCGTTGGTGTACACCTCGGCTACGGTGCGCCCGAAGCGATCTGGCTTCGCCAGCGCTCCGCTCCCGGTATCGATAGCATTGATAAGCTAAACGGCTTTTACTTCGGATCACCGATATAGACTCCAAAAGGGTTATAGCTATTGGATCATGCAGGTTAAGCGCCGTTTAGCTTAGTGACTTGGTTATTTGCCCGGTTGAGTAGCGATCGCAGTTATAAAAACCTCAAAAAGTGATCGCGGATCAGTTGAAGGTCAAAAAAAAGCGATCGCAGATTAAATTATTGGGGATAAAGCGCAACCGTAGGAAGCTGGCTATTTCTCATTGGTTGATTTTTGAGATGGGTCTTCAAATCCCCATTTTTTCCACTCCTCCCCAATTTGCTTGCCAATTTGCTTGCCAATTTCCTCCTTAATTCCGCACCATCCGTTTTTAATATTTTGTTTTTGCTTTTCCGTTAGTGTCCAAGACAGAGGTGGTTTATATTCACCATTTTTACCATTCTTTGGAAAAAAGATAGGACAATATGCGATCTTTACCTGATTTGCCCATCGTTTTTGGAGAAGTTCGACCTCAGTAGAAACTCGAGACAACTGGGTGGTAAGCTAAACGGCTTTTACTTCGGATCACCGATATAGACTCCAAAAGGGTTATAGCTATTGGATCATGCAGGTTAAGCGCCGTTTAGCTTATCACGGACGCTGAATAAGGTCAGTAAAGGACCTATTATCGCCTGAAACCAGCCTCCCTCAATCTTAGATTTCGAGGGAGTAGATTCAGGAAAAGCATTGATTTCTAACAAAAGAACTCGTTTAATGTTAAGTCCTTTCTGGGGGTCTAGCCATTCATTGAGCCATTCCACCATTGTTACCATACCAGAATTATCGAAATAGCCACCATCGGCAATATGATAATTCCCTTGTGGATTTTCACCAACATAGCGAGAAATAGGCGAGACATAAGAAAAAGTTGCTGAGAGCCTTGCGGCTGTGACAACATCAATGTCATATCCCGCATAAAGGGTATTAAAATCCACTGATTTGTTGATATGACCAAAAGTCATCGGTGAAATTAGAAATCGACGACCATCTTCAACCAGAGTCGCATTGAAAATAGGGATGGGAATTTTACCATTTAAAATTTGTTCGCCCCAAGTAGATAAAAATTGTTTGCTATTGGGATTTTTTAACTCTCCTTGCCAATCTGTCACCAGTGCTGCTCCGCGATCGCAGATTTTAGGAGCGAAAAAAGGAAGCCCAACAATGCGCCATAAATCAGGATAAGCTAATCCCCAACCTACCGCATCCAAACTATCTTCAGTAGCACTCTTAAAGATATTTTCAAACTCATTACGATCAGGATATGTTTTGTTGGGATCGAAGCGATCGAGATAATACATCGTTCCAACTGAACCACCTGAAACAGAGCTAATAAAACCAATTGACTTGGTAAACGAATTACCTAGCATATCTTGTAATCCCGTCAGAACTTGAACTGTCCAGCCGGCGGCTTGAATGCCGCCCCCACTCGCACAGACAACTACTAAAGTCTTTTCCTTTTCTTCTCCTTGATACTCGAGTCGTTTTTCTATTGCCTTTTTGAAATCCTTGGGATCGTATTTGTTTGCCTCATTTAAGTTTAATTCAAAAAAGTGATCCACCTTAAACAGCGCATACATCAAAGCAACAATAACCACAAAGAGCAGAAAGACAGGAACGCGATAGTAATCGAAATAGAAGGTTAGGCTTCCAGACAAGGGTGCTATCATCATGATGATTAGCATCACATACATTAGGGCAGCCGCTTCTTTTTTCTGATCGGATGGTTGAGATTGTGGCTGAAATTTCCAACCAATGATGCCATAGACGATGAAGGCAACTATAAAAAAAGCGATGTTACTCAGATGACCTTCAAGGAATTGCTGTGGTTTTGGCTGTGTTCCTATAATATAGCCTTCAGTTTTATGTCTGGTAATGAATTCAACGAAACTAATGAGTAACTTATTGTTAGCAAAGTTAGTAAATATCCAGGTTTTCGTCTGAATCACTGCAAACAACAGCACCAAACTCAATAACACGCTGAAAATCACTCCTTGGATGGGATTCTTTTCTTTAATTTCCTCTTTTGAAAGCTTATAAGAGGTGAAGCAGATCGGTAAACTCAAAGCGATCGCCAACCCATATTGCCAGATGTCAGAAATTTCGAGCCACGGTGATAGTCCAAAACGATCTGGCGCACCTTTGAGAAGCATATAGGCATTAATAATGACCCCTATTGCCGCCATGTTTGCACTGAGAATTACAGAGATAAGTTGCCACGGACCACGAAGAACAAATAAATTTCTCAGCATGGCTGGCAGCCATAAGGTAGCTATTAGAGGGAGTGTCACCAGCAGTAAACCCCAGAGAATAGGCGCACGCAAGCAGAAAAGATATTTCCAGAAAGAATCAGGAATGTGCCACCAAACCACTACAGCGATCGCAATTATGCCGATGCCGATGATGATCTGTGGAATGTAGTTTAGTTTCTGTTTTGAATTCGTAGTGTTCATGATTTTGTCCTATTTTCAAAGTGTTAAGTAGGTGGGTGGAATTAAATATAAGATGAACGTAGGTTGGGTTGAAGCATGAAACCCAACGCCCGTATAGTTTACGCTACCGCTAACCCATCCTACAAATAATTGTGCCTCCCTACTTAACCAGGCGATAGAGATGATTGACAGAGTGAAACTGCTGTTATGTAGTCTGCACCATTATTCCTGAAAATTCTCATTATCATTAACGATAAAAGTCTGGTGGTTGTGGTGGCTTTCCGCAGACATCTTTGATTTTTTTATTAACGTCTAATGATGAGAATGGGAGGAGTTGATTATAACCAGAATAATGTTAATAGGCATTATTAGGAGAAAGAGAATTATCAACTCTAACTTTATCACTCCCTTGGCAAAAGATTTTGGCTCTTCGGTTTGTGTTATGCAATGGACGGGGGTTATAAGGGATGAAACCCTTATAGAAACAGACATTACCGCAATTTTTGTCAATTGTTTGCGATCTGGAGCGAACTAATCAATTAAATCTCTTGCCAGATAAGGATT
>NZ_JADBSZ010000091.1:0-13020 GCF_020246425.1 Microcystis sp. M079S1 | reverse complement strand
TTGGAGTGATTGGGGGGAAAATTCAGGTACTTTTTCCCTGAAAATTAGGTAGTTGACCACCTGAAAATCGATAAAACCCCACACCCCACACCCCACACCCCACACCCTGCCCCCAGGAAAAACTTTTTCAGCAAGCCCTATTTATTGGGGATTTGGTCGGATTTAGCTGGCTGCGGGTACACGGCTGCCGCTAACTCCGGGGACAGGACCACGACGAATGTTGGTTTCCGCTTCGATGGGAACGAATTCAATATGATTGAGGAGGGTAGTAACGAAAGCAAAGAGTAAAAAAGGCAAAGAGAGGACGACGACTAACCCCACGGTAGCGAGGGCAAAAATTTGTCTAGTGCTACTCCAAAGAGCTAGAGTGGAAGCCAGAGTAAGAAAAATAACGATTAACCAAACGATTATTTGTCCGTAAATATCTCCGAAGGTGAGGGTGCAAACCATGCGATAGTTACGAAAATCCTTATCCATAACAGTAAACCCGTAGATAGTCAGTTATTGTTTCAGGGTAATTCTATAATTGTCAGCTTGGTCAATATTTAAAGGTTTTTATAAACACTTGTTGATAAATCTTTACAATTCTGCGCCGAGCAGGTGGCCAAATCTAGAGATAAGAGCGGTATTGTTTGGTTGCTCTCCTCAGAATTGATAAGAATTGCTAAGAATTAGCAAAAAACTGGCCATAATTTTGGCGAACGCTCTTTACAATTAAGTTAGAAAGGCAAGGAGGAGCAAGCCTAATGAAAACTTTTGTTGAGCGTTATTGGTCTTGGTTTAATTGGACAACCTTAGCCATGGTTGTTCTTGGTTTCTGGTTAAGTGCCAGTTTCGTCATCGATTTAATCATTATCCCCAGCTTATCCGTAGCTGGCATGATGACACAAAATGGCTTTGCCAGTGCCGGTTACTTGCTATTTGGCATTTTTAACCATCTGGAATTAGTTTGTGCGGCGATTGTGCTGTGTAGCTTTGTTGTCTTCCACCGCTATCATACCTTAATCCATCTCCCCGAACATCGATCGCTCCTATTCGCCGGTGTTCTCTTAGTAATCACCCTAATTTACACCTATTTTCTCACTCCCAATCTGAGCGCTATGGGTTTACTGGCTCCCGTTACTGCGTCGGGAATGTCGGGAGAAATGATGTCCTTGCAGATTGGTTACTGGTTTCTAGAAGTGGTTAAAGGTTTGATAGCTTTTACCCTGTTGCGCTGGTGTTGGCGAGATGCCTTTAAGTTGGCTTAGTTTTTGATTACAAGCGGGGTTCAACCCGCTTTTTTTAGTTCTAGCAATATAATCCGCCTATTTGATTCGTGAACGGAGAGGCAGTACAACTGGGGAATCCAAGAATAGAGGTCGTAAATATTTTACCTTTCATTTAGGCGCACTAGGGGATTCCATGATTGATAACGAACAGGTTTAATAACTTGCTAAGTGGGTGGGTGGAATTAAATATAAGATGAACGTAGGTTGGGTTGAAGCATGAAACCCAACGCCCGCTCATGTTACGCTACCGCTAACCCATCCTACAAATAATTGTGCCTCCCTACTAAGAAAAAATCTAGGGGATTCCATGATTGATAACGAACAGGTTTAATAACTTGCTATCTAAGAATAAATCAGTTACAATTCTTGCAAATTAACTTCGTCTGTGAGGAAAGCTGGAAGTGTTGTTAAAAAAAGCAAAAAGAAACGGCCGTATAAGACACATATTTTCTGGAGGAATTTTGATCACATCCTGTTTGGGGACAGCCATACTTTGCGATCGGGTGAAGGCCCTTCCTTCCCCCTTAGACATTGACGCTGCTTCTATTCGGGTATCCCAGGAAAAAATTATCATTAATTCCCCCGTAGAATTAGAGAGGACAGAAAGAGTTCTGACCACCAATTCCTTCTCGACAACAGAGGGATTAGCCGATAGTAATCTGCCCTCATCCTTAGAAAATAAACCAGAGAAATCTTCCCTCGATACTTTAGCAACAGAAAAGACCAGGACAATTTCAACCCTAGAAGAATGGAAGGCGAATCTAGGGACAACGCAAGCAAGTCAGCTTTTACCAGCAGGAGTTAATAACTCGCCAGAAGTCGAAAAATGGCAAGCACAGGCATCTACCCCCGTTGATCCCAATATTTCCCCCGAATTGCAGCGTTTACGTCAAGAGTTTCTGATTGAGGAACCGCAATTAAAGCAACAAACCCTTTCTGCGAAACTGGCGGAATTTGTGGTTACTCCTAGTGGCAGTATCTCTACTCCCAGCGCTTTTGGAGCGACTTTTGGGCAGATTTTCGGTGGTTTCGGTTTCCAGTCGAGAACCCGTTTTACCAATCAAGCAGATGGTGGGTTAGCCCTAGGGGGTGGTTTGGGAGACCCCCAGAAAATTGTCGGTTTAGATGTAACTCTGGCGATTTTGAGCCTTTTTGGTGATAACGCTGGACGGGGCAGTTTTAGCTTTAAAATTCACCGTTCTCTGCCAGAAAGTTTTGCTGTGGCCCTAGGATTTGAAAACGCTATTAACTGGGGTGGGACAGATGGCAGTAGCAGTATCTACGGGGTGGTGAGTAAATTTTTTCAGTTAACAGAAACAACGAAAGAACCCTTTAGCCAATTGACGCTCTCTTTGGGTGTTGGTGGTGGTCGTTTTCGCTCGGAAGGAGCCATCGAAGATGGGGTAAATTCCCTGGGTGTCTTTGCTAGTGCGGGTTTACGAATTGTTGAACCGGTCTCGGCCATTGTCGAATGGTCGGGTCAAGATTTAAACGCAGGTATTTCCCTGATTCCCTTCCCGAAAGTCCCCTTGACGATTAACCTTGCGGGTGCTGATTTAACGGGGAATGCTGGGGACGGAGCTCGCTTCGTCATGAGTATCGGCTACAATTACTTTTTCCCCCGTTAGTCGGTTTTTATATTGTGTAACTTAGTTTTTTGAATGAGGATTAAGACCATGTTGATGAAATGGTTGACTAATTGGCAAGTTTCCCTAGTGGCGGCGGTTTTGCTGACCAATTCCCTAGTCTCTCCCGTTATGGCGCAAACCGGCAACCAATCCGATATCACCGGACCAATTCTTTCCACCAGTGATTTTGCCGGTCAAACTATCCCCATCACCACCACGGTGACGGGATTGGGATTTCAGGGGGGAGAACCGGCTCAAATCTCTGTTAATCAGACGGCTGCTTCTTTGAATATTCAGTTAGCTGATAATAATTTAACCTCCCCCACAGGTATCCCGATTCCCGCAGCCATTCAGCAATTGCTACTGAGCATCTTAACCGGGGATGCACAGGCGGGTAATAATATCAATGCTGTCATTGCCGCTCTTAGCACTGTACCAGGCGCACCGCTAGATCTTATTGAAGACTTATTGAACCGATTAGAAGGATTAACCTCAGATAATACGGTTAATCCAGTTAAATTGCTGGCGGCGGTGCAGGCCTATAATGCGATGATTTCAGCCAGTAACGAAGCATTTCTCAGCAATATCCCCGCAGACATACGAGCCTTTGGAGTATCCTTAGCTGCATTGGTGGAAGCCACTCGCTAACCCGCATTTTCCCTGCTCACTTCACCATAGTCTTCTCGGATTAGAGGGCTGTGGTGAAGGCTCCACCGTGGGCGCGGTGGTTGGCTGTGAGGGAGTTAGAGAAGGGGTATTTCTTCCCTCTAAAGATTGTTGGAGATTGTCTCGCAGTTTTTTGGCAGTATTGGAGTTAGGATTAATTTTGAGAGCTTGTTCGTAGGCAGCGAGTGCCTCTTGGGGGCGTTTCCAGTAGGTCAAGACCAGACCTTTACCGTACCAAGCTTGATAGAGTTGAGCATCGAGTTGCAAGGCTTTTTCATAGGAGGCATAGGCGAGGGCTAATTGTCCTAACCGCCACATTTTATTGCCTTGATTAAGCCAGTTGAGGGGATTAGTATCGTTATTATTGGGAACTTCAAAAGCCTTGTATAATTCATCACCAATTTCTCGCAAAGATAAGGTATTGGGGGGCGAATTTTCGACATTTATCTGCCCTTGAATGCCAGACTGGGGTGCTAATTTCAAAAAAGTAGTGATGGGAATAGCGAGACTAAAGCCAATTGGCACGGGAACCTTTTCGATTTTTTCGGCTTCATTTTGTCCGTGAACCGCGATGACTCGTCCATTTATATCTAACACTGGACCGCCACTCATGCCCCCATAGGTGACACTGGTATAAACTATCTCATACCCCAACTCCGGGGGAAATATTTTCAGCAAGGGTGTAATGTCCTTGGGCAGCACTTTCCCCACATTGAACAATCGTTTCCGCTTGCCGATAAATTTCGGGTCGGGCCATCCAGAAGCAAAAATAAATTGTTCGTCAGCTACTTGATAGTTAGCCAAGGTCGCTAATTGATAATTTTGGTCGCTCTGAAACTGCACGAGAGCTAGATCTACTCCGGGTAATTTTTTGATGCTATTGTAATCGAGCGGATATTGCTGGCCATCCCAGGTAATAATTTTAAGTTGATCGTAATAGAACTTGCAGGCATCTCTAGCATCTTTACAGATCACATGACTGGCAGTAAGAACAGTATAAACTCTTCCTTCTTTGGCAATAATTGATCCAGAGCCATTAGCAGTAATTTTCCCATTCGCCCCCTCTTCTTCTGAGGGGATTAAAACGGTAATCTTTTCAGCAATTTTTTCTATCTGCTCAGTTGTTGATGCCTTAGCAATCTGAGCAGAAACCACAAATACCGCTATACCAACTAGGGCGGCGGAAATTTTCAAGAAATTGTTGCTCATCTGGTTTAAAAATACAGTTGAGTGGAATTTACCAGAGTGGTGTGCGAGCGGGATTCTTTTCTCTTGGGGTTGACGAGGATGGAGAAGGAAAATCTTCCCAGAAAGTGGGTTCTCTATGGGTGGGAAGCGGTGGGGGTGAAACTGAGGGCCGTTGCCGACTGGAAGCAGATAGAGAAGATGACCCCGATTGTAAAAAAGTCCCGATAGGAATCGCCCAACTTAATCGACTCATTTGTTCCCACAGTGCCGGTGAAGTCACTGTTCCATCAGCAAAAACGTAGGATTTACCCCAGAGAGGATAAGCATGAATCCCGTTAATGCCAATAACTTTACCTTGCCGATTCAGCAGCGGTCCGCCACTCATGCCATTTTTAATCTTATTGGTGTAGCCGATTTGGTAGCCTCTCGAAAAGGATTTATCACTCAAAAGCGACACTTTACCCACGGTGAAGGTAAATCCTTGTTCTGTCGGGCGATCGCCATCGAAGGGAAAGCCAGCGGCGAAAACTTCATCTCCGATAGCGAGATCATCGACATTAGCCAAATCAGCAATAGAATAAACTTGGCTACTGCGAAAAGAAATTAAGCCTAAATCATAATTATTCAAGCGAATTGTTCTGACCAACTCACCCCGATGTATCTTGCCGTCAGGGGTTTGTATTTGCCAACCCCGAGAGCGATACCGCCCTAAAACATGGTCATTCGTGAGGACTTTGTAGGAAGCACCCTGCTTTTCGACTAAAATGCCCGAACCCCAGCCTTGCTCTGATAACACCTTAACGGTAATTGCTCTGGCTAACTGACGCAGCTGTTGTTCCGAAAGTTGTTGAGAGCTATAGGCATTGGCCCGGTTAGGTTCCAGAGCGGGAGCATAGCTTTGCACAGCAAGCAAAGGTGTGGACAGTCCCAATAATAAACTGCCCGCACCAGCCAAAATTCTTTTTATCGCCCGACTCACTTGATCACTATGCTCCTTCTAAGAAACTAGAAAAGTTTACCAAACAGCGGGCGTTGGGTTTCCTTGCGTCAACCCAACCTACCTTATCTATAGAACTATACAAGTTTACCAAACAGAACCGCCCGATGGTTTTTGGGGCGACTGTTCGGGGGAAGTCCCCGGCGCTGGAGAAGAGGACGAACCGCCAGCGGGATTTGTTTCCACAGGAGCATTTTCTAGGAATTTGTCGAAATGGACAGTGGCAGAATCCGATGAGCTTTCAAACAAAGGACTGCTGCTGGCTCCTTCCCGGATGTCGAATAGCTGTGCGATTTTCTGGGTTGCGTTTTCCCCTCTCTTGAGGGTAAATAATAGGTTACTGCTATTTGCCCGTTCTCGTCCATCACTAGGGGAATAGATAACCGGCAGACCATTGAGATAGCCAGTGGTAATAATATCAATTCCGCCTGGTCGAGTGTAAAGGGTATTGAATCTTCCGGTCACTTCTTGACAACGTTGCATGGGAGCATAACCGGCACCACTGAAATAACGAGAAACCCAACGAATCACCGGTTTATATTCATTAGGGCCGATTTTGGCATAGGTTGTGGGAACTCCCACATAGGGGCCTGTCACTGGTACAAGACACTCGAATCTGGCTTGAGCTTGGCTCGGTGATTGTAAGGTCAAGGCAGCTCCTACACCAATCAGACCAATAGTCAGAGTTTTTGTCAAAGTTTGTAATTTCATTGTCCTTATCCTAATCCTGCAAAGGGACTCTGTTACACACTTCAAAGGTAGCTGTTATTTTTCCGCAAAACCAACAAAAGCAAGGCCTTTGCAACAATTCTTATTTTTTGGGATTACCCTTTCTTCAAACCACTTTAAGAGAGCAATCAGATGAGTTCGTTTACCCCAAGGCCGACCAAACTTCTAACTTACTGACCACGCGACGAATCACCTCATCGGTAAACTCACTCATGGTCATTTGGCCCCCTAAATCGGGGGTTTTTTTGCCCTCGTGAATAGTTTCAAAGACACTTTCATAAATTGCCCTGGAAGCTTTACGCGCCTCGCTAGTTTCGATATAACCTAACAAAGCTGCCGAGGCTAAAATCATCGCCATGGGATTAGCGATATTTTTGCCCTCTAAAGCGGGGGCCGTGCCGTGGGGAGCTTCTGCCATAATGGTTTTAACCGCTAATGTCTCCTCATCAAATCCCAAAACTAAACTTTCGGCCCCGGCAATACTGCCATAGAGTTGCAAGACAAAATCGGATAATAAATCGCCATCGCGATTAAGTGCCGGAATCACCAAAGCTTCGCCGTCGGTTTGTAAAAGTAGGGCAAAAGTTGCGTCAATTAACAAGGGTTGATAACGCACTTCTGGATGTCTTTGGGCCGCCGCGTCTAATTCCTCTTTAAACATCCCTTCGTAGGTGGCACTAACGGTGAATTTTGGGCCGCCAAATACCCGCGCCCCGGTTTTTTTGGCCTGTTGAAAGGTAAACTCGGCCACAGCGCGACTGGTAGCCCTAGAAATGCGCGAGGTGCGATAGGCAATTTCATCGCCGGTGGCAGTGGTTTCTCGCCATTCTTTGGCCCCGTAGGCATCATCAACGGCCATGCGGACAATGGCAATGGGAGAATAAACGCCCCCAATCGGACGAATACCGGGGATACGGCGACCGATGCGGAGAATTACCTGAGAATTCATTGCTTCTCTTAAAATAGCGTTAGGACTGCCCACATCTCCTTTGATTTCTGGGGTAATAGTGGCAGCTTTGAGAGCTAATCCGGTTTTTAGAGTCGCTTCAGCGGCCTCGTGAACCACTTGATTGTTACTCTGGCGACGCTGGGCTAAACTAAGATCAAAATCGGCAAAGTTAACCGGTTGACGAATTATCGAGGGTTGCAATACTCTCAGGGCTTCTAGTAATAGTTCTTCTCCAGTTTGGTCGCCGTGCATGACCACAATAGTG
This sequence comes from Microcystis sp. M079S1, assembly GCF_020246425.1. NCBI lineage: Bacteria > Bacillati > Cyanobacteriota > Cyanophyceae > Chroococcales > Microcystaceae > Microcystis > Microcystis sp. M079S1. Next base: position 5,327 of record NZ_JADBSZ010000091.1, on the reverse strand, counting down.
GGGATATTTTCAGTCATAATTTTTGAGTTTTAATAAAAATTTTCAAGTATATCTTAATGCTTAATTGACCGTTTAATCGGCTAAAAAAGATACTTTTTACCTTAATTAATTCTGTAATTTTATCAATCTTGCAGAAAAAGATATATAATACCAAATCTGGTTATTAAAAACCGATTATTTATTCTCCCTTTTGCCTTTTGCCCCCCTTGATAAGGGGGGTTTGATCCCCCCTGCCCCCCTTGATAAGGGGGGTTTGATCCCCCCTGCCCCCCTTGATAAGGGGGGTGCCGATAGGCGGGGGGATCTACCCTTAATAAGGGGGGTATCTGAAAGTTTTTAACACCTAGCGACTTAGAAGAAAATATATAATTAATATTATGCCCGATCGCTAATTAAATTAGCAATCGGGCGGTGGTGAGAATTAATTAACCCAAGATTTAGAAAGCTTGTTCAACTTCGGCAATTTCGGGAATCACTTCCCGGAGACGACGTTCGATGCCCATTTTTAGGGTCATGGTGGAACTGGGACAGGAACCGCAAGCGCCTTGAAGACGCAGTTTGACGACTGGCCCGTCGATTTCGACTAATTCCACGTTACCACCATCCGCCATCAGGTAGGGGCGCATTTCATCTAAAACTTGTTCGACGTTATTGGGAGTCAGTGTTAAAGACATAATCAGCTTCTGGTCAGAGATTTATGAGAGTGTAAGTAAGTGGTTTCAATTAAATTGAAGATAGATATTGTCTTTGATCCCCCCTGCCCCCCTTGATAAGGGGGGTTTGATCCCCCCTGCCCCCCTTGATAAGGGGGGTTTGATCCCCCCTGCCCCCCTTGATAAGGGGGGTGCCGATAGGCGGGGGGATCTACCCTTGATAAGGGGGGTGCCGATAGGCGGGGGGATCCGACAATTTTTAACACCCACCTACTTAGTTACTTCGATCCTAACGCTTTTTGGGCGGGGATAACCCTTAAGATTCTAAAAGCTGTAGATTGATAAAAGTAAATTCTGTGGTGGATTTTTCGCCCCCCGCATCGATTGCGTTAATCACTTGACAGGAGGGTAAATAATAATTACCGATTTTTTCGTAGGTTTCCTTAAAGTCACGTTTTCCCTTTAATTCATCGGTTTTAGCATTGCGGAAAATGGCATTATAGCGAATAGAAATATAACCTTCTCCCGTATCGAGACTTTCCTCGGTATTAATAGTAAAAGCCATCGGTCCCATGACTCGACTGACTTGACAGATTTCCCGGCCGCGGACTTTATAATTAGACCCCATCGCATCGCCGGTGACAAGAATTTCTACCGCACCGGTGGGATCATCTTGCCCGAAATTAAACTGGTTTTTGCCGTGGGAAGCATCAAAATTGCCTCTTTTACGGTGAGTAACGATGTCGCGCATTTGATTATAGATACTTTCTTGCACTTTCTCGTCATCAATGCCCGTTACTTCCACACTATAATCGGCATTAACTTGAATTTTGCCCGTATGGACTTCCTCCCCTTGGGTGAGGATAATATCGGCAGTGTAACCGGGGAATCCTTCATCCCAAGTGTAACGGTTTTCGTAGGCGGAGCGGAAAATATCTCGGGCGTTCGTCGTGGCTACAGTCATAATCGCTTTACTTGTGTTGATAACTCCATTTATATCATTGTCGCTGATTTTTTCGCCTCTGGCCGAGATTTCTAGAAAACTAGATGAATTCCACAGCTTAGGGAAAAGTCAGTTAGAATCGATCAATGACCCGTCCCTTGCTCGATTGCCATAAATCTAAATAAGCAAAAAATAAACATGAGCAATTATGACAAAATTAAGTCCAAAAGTTACCGCAATTATTCGTTCTGGTGAACAACAAGGATATGTAGGTGAATGCGTGGAACTTTCGATTGTCACCCAGGGAAATACCTTAGATGAGGTGGTTAATAATCTCCAAGAACCCATTTTACTGCATTTAGAGGGAGAAGACCCCAGGGAGTTCGGTCTAGTTGCCAAACCTTCTCTACAGATTATATTTGAGTTACAGCCAGAATATGCCTAAGCTGAAACAACTATCCGGCAAAGACATTATGCTGTTCTTAATTTAAATTGCTTGTTGAGACGAGGTAAGAGGCAACCCCCCTCCGACATTGGGGTAGGGTTGATTCATGAATCAACCCTACTATTAATCAACCCTACTATTAATCAACCCTACTATTAATCAACCCTACCAACATCGGGGGGGTTTAAGGATAGGCGGTTAAAATGCGTCTTAGCTGATCAAAAAATCGGGCTAAAATAGAAAAAACTCACCCTCAGCGACCAAGGCGATGGCAGAAGAAACGGCGAAAATCAAGCTTTATCGGAAAACCTATCAACTTCCCCAACTAAATCGCCCCGATTTATTAATTTTGCAGGATCAGATTCAAGAAAGACAGCAACTGATTAAAACCGGAAAACGGGTTCGCAATACATGGTTAGGATTGAGGAAAAAAGAAGAACCCCTCAATTTCGAGGAAACTTTTCAAGAATTAGAAAGATTAGTCAAGGACTATAACCAGTTAATCAGATTTCTCACCGACCATAAGGATGAATACCGGCGGTTTTTTCTGGAACTGACCGAGGAAATCAAGGAGGCAGTGGCGGTTAAATGCCAGAAATTGGCAGAAACAGAGCGAAAACGCCAATCTTTGGAGAATAGCATCGGCTCGGCCGAACTGCGAGATACCCTGAGACTACAGAAACAGCAGATTTTCCGCACCGTGATTCTTGTTGGTCGCGCCAGCTTGCTCATGCTCAAGAAAATCGACCTAATCAGCGAAAGTATCCAGAAATTAGCTGAAGATCAGGATACACAAAAACAGGTTTTCTCGAAAATGATCGGCGAGTTGAACGGGTACAAACAAGTGTATCAGTTGCAGCTGGAGTTAGATAGTCTGGAAAAAGAAGCGATCGAAATGGCCAAAGTAGCCATTAATCTAGAACAATACCTAAAACCAATTATCGGACAGTTTCAAGGCTTAATCGATCAAGTAGCGACCATTGACGGCGAACTTTCCCGCAGTGTCAGCGAAGTGGAATCCCTCGTCCAGAACATTCTTAGTTCCGAATCGGCGGTATCTTTCCGCAAAAACGAGAATCTATCGGCTAGTTTGCTCAATTTCCTCGTCACCAGCGAAGAAAAGCGCGGCCGTTTAGCGATCGCATTAGAGCGAGCCGAGCAGGAAGGATGGCAATGGACGGAAGTGGAAATCCCCGATGAGGAAATCGAACTGGAAACCGCCATTCAACGCATCAACAACCATGTAATCGAGAGAGTCGGGAATTTTATCACCTCCGTCGTCGGTGACTCTCCTATTCCTCCCCTTCCTCAACCAGAGACAGCACTAGGCAATAAAACTTCATTTACCGAAAACCTACCCAACGGAGTAACACTGAAGATGGTGAGCTTACCAGCAGGTCAATTTCTCATGGGATCTCCTGACAGTGATCCCGATGCTCGCGATAATGAAAAGCCTCAACACCAAGTTCAAGTCAACAGTTTTGCTATTGGGAAATATCCTGTCACTCAGGCACAATATGAAGCAGTAATGGGAACCAATCCCTCTTATTTTAAAAACAATCCCCAAAATCCGGTAGAAAAGGTTAGTTGGAATGATGCTCAAGCCTTTTGTCAGAAATTGAGTCAAATAACAGGGAAAACCTATCGCCTCCCCACAGAAGCGGAATGGGAATATGCCTGTCGTGCGGGTACAACTACTCGCTTTTATTTCGGTGATGATGCCAATCAGTTAGGAGATTACGCTTGGTATGACGGAAATTCTCAGAAGACAACTCATCCTGTGGGTCAGAAAAGGCCCAATGCTTGGGGACTCCATGACATGATTGGCAATGTTTGGGAGTGGTGCGAGGACGATTGGCATAGTACCCATGAGAATGCGCCAAGGGATGGCAGTGCTTGGATAAAAAATGGTAATGATAATCGTTCTCCATTGCGGGGCGGTTCCTGGGGCAGCCTTCCTAAGCTAAACGGCGCTTAACCTGCATGATCCAATAGCTATAACCCTTTTGGAGTCTATATCGGTGATCCGAAGTAAAAGCCGTTTAGCTTATTAACTGCCGTTCCGCGATTCGCTACATCAACTACCGCCGCGTCAACCGCTTCCTCAATAGCGGTTTTCGGGTAGTCTGCGTATTCGGGAGGACTCTGTAACCCTTTTTCCCTTTTTTCCCTTTTTACCCTTTTTACCCTTTTTCTCTTTTTCCCGCCGCTAGGCGGGTCGATTTTTTTTTTGAGCCGTAGGTTGGGTTGAGGAACGAAACCCAACCCAATTATTTAAAAGTGTTGGGTTTCACTATCGTTCAACCCAACCTACGATCTACTGATTATTTATTCCCCTTTTTGCATGAGTGCATGAGTAGAAAACGGGTTTCTCGGAGAAACCGGTTTTCTGTGGGTTACTCAAGGGATTTAGGATAATATTGGTGCGTTACGTCGCCTATGTAATTAATGTAAATTAAATAATATTGTCGCGCTCCTAACGCACCCTACCTACTCATTTCCCTTGTTTCAAGGCTCTGCCTTAAAGCAATATTCAGGTAGAACCGGGGAACGAGATAATGCTCTCATCGACCAACTCAAACAAGGAGCGATCGCCGATCTCGGAAGGGGCGTTAATGTTATGTAATGCACCTCAACTAACCTATTTTAGCTAATCCTTGTAGTAAAATGAAACAGGACACTCGACTTAACCCTTAACCTTACAAAAGTCATCATGAATATTCAACTAAAACCCAATCAAGAACAATTTATCCAAAAACAGTTAAAAAGTGGCAGATTTAATAATTCCGAACAAGTCATAGATACCGCTTTTTACTTGCTAGAAATCCTCGATCAAGATTACTTACAATGGGTAGAAGAAACTCGTCAAAAAATTGACGTTGCCATAGCAGAATTAGATAATGGAGAGGGATTAGATGGAGAAGAAGTTATAAATGATATACTCGAAAAATTTAAAAAAGCGCAACAAAAATAATTATGAATCGTTATATTATTGCGCCTTCAGCCAATCAAGTTCCCCTTGAGTTGCTTGTCTAACCTGTTCGATTTCTAATTCTAAAGCCTGTGCTATCTGTTCAAAGTTTAATCCTAAGGCCAATAAACGAGGAATAGAGGCTAATTTTGCCGCTAATTCGCCTTCTTGTCGGCCTTCTTGTCGGCCTTCTTCTCTACCTTCCTCTCTACCTTCTTCTCTACCTTCTTCTCTACCTTCTTCTAAAGCTTCCTGATACACTTTAGTTTGTTTTAAATCGCTTAAACTAAACATCGCTTCTATCTCCTTTCTACT
>NZ_JADBSZ010000090.1:0-9054 GCF_020246425.1 Microcystis sp. M079S1 | reverse complement strand
AGTTAGGGACTTGCGTGGGAATAATATCCCAATCGATCGGAGGGCGCAAGCTTTGCGCCCCTACAGTAACGGATTTTGTCCACAATGTAGGGGCGAACTGCGTTCGCCCAAAAGGTACATTATCAAAGCGCAAGTCCCTTAGTAATACTGTCACCGAAGAAATTGACGAGACAATGCTGGTTTTTGCAAGTGCTTGCGATTGGGTTAAATTATTGGTTTCTTTCAGGGATTTCTGAAAAACAAAAAAGGGGCTAAGACCCCTTTTTCCAGATTAGTTAGGGTTGGCTGAATAAATCTAAAAACCTTGTTGGGTAAGACTCTTAGACCTTTTGTCAATCAAAAAGTACCGGATATGGGAGTGAGCGGGGGGAAAATTCAGGTACTTTTTCCCTGAAAATTAGGTAATTGACGTGCTGAAAATGGGTAAAACCCTACACCCTACACCCTACAACCCACACCCTGACCCCACGAGAAACTTTTTGAGCAAACCCTAGTTAGTTATTTTTTCGGCGATAACATCATCATCATGTTACGACCTTCTTTTTTTGGTGCTTGCTGTACCTCAGCCACATCCTGTAAATCTTTGGCCATGCGCGCCAGTAATTCTTCCGCTAGGTTAGAGTGTTGAATTTCCCGGCCTCGGAAGGTAATCGTCGCTTTTACCTTATCTCCCGCTTTTAAAAAACGTTGCGCTTGGTTGACTCGCACGTTGTAGTCATGCTCATCGATTTTATAGCGCATTTTAACTTCTTTTATATCGGCTGTATGCTGTTTTTTCTTGGCTTCACGGGCTTTTTTCTCCTGTTCAAACTTGTATTTACCATAGTCCATAATCCGGCAAACGGGAGGAGCTGCCGTTTCACTGACGAGGACGAGATCAAGTTCCTTTTCTTCGGCCACGCGTAAAGCTTCGGCAGGAGTAATAATTCCTAGTTGAGAGCCGTCGCTATCGATAACGCGGATTTGGGGAAAGCGGATTCTTTCGTTAATTTGGGGGAGATCGCGAGTAGTGCGTCTTTTATCTATCACAGGCGTTCTGGGTTATCTCTATTCTGGTTAATTAATCGGGTGGAGTTTACAAAATGATTTACTTGCTATTCTACCCACTCGATCGAGTTTCTTGGCCAATTGTTAAGTTTTCTTGCAATGTTAATTTTTAGCCGCCAGCCGATGGCCGCCGGCCGTCAGCTAGATAAGCTGTTGTGCATGGGCTTTGTTAGACTAATATCCCATACTCTCAGGAATCGATCGGTAAGGTTCGTTCCCCCTCGTCGATTAGTTGCGTAGTCGGAGTTGTACTAGGGAACGCACCCTACATTATTGCTATCTAACTCCTGATTTGAAAATAGAAGCTGAAATAACGCAAATTCTTCAATCATAATAAATCCGTTGAGCATAGGCTACATATCAGGAGAGGCACTGACTTGAAAATAGACGCTAAAATAACGCAAATTCGTCAATCAGAATATTTTCATGCTTGGCGGTGCCAACTTTGGCATCGGGACTGGCTCCTGACGGCTGATAGCTGAAATAGTGATAATATATATAACCTTGATATCTATGCCATTATCCTATGAAAATTTTAATTATGGGTGGAACCCGATTTATCGGCGTTTCTCTGACTAAAGTGTTAGTAGAACAGGGTCATGAGGTAGTATTATTCAATCGTGGCAATAAACCCGCTCCAGTTGCTGGAGTACGACAGATACACGGCGATCGCACTGACCCAGCGCAACTGAAAGAAAAGCTTAAAAATGAGAGTTTTGAGGCAATTTTCGATAATAATGGCAGAGAATTAAGTGATACTCAGCCCCTCGTCCAAATTTTTAGGGACAGAATCGGGCATTTCGTCTATGTTAGCTCGGCGGGGGTTTATTTAAAATCCGACCAAATGCCCCATAAGGAAGGGGATAAACTAGACCCCAAAAGTCGCCACAAGGGAAAACACGAGACAGAAAACTATTTAAGCGAGATGGGTTTACCCTGGACTTCTATCCGTCCAGTCTATATCTACGGACCGGGCAACTATAATGACCTAGAAGCTTGGTTTTTTGATCGTTTGGTTCGTAATCGTCCTATTCCTATACCCGGTCATGGGGAACATTTTACCCAATTTGGTCACGTTGCCGATCTGGCCAAGTCCATGGCGGCAGTATTGGGTAATTCTCAGGCCATCGGTCAAGTGTATAATATTTCTGGCGATCGCTATGTAACTTTTAACGGTTTAGCGAAAGCTTGCGCGGCAGCGATGGGAAAAAATGCCGAGGAAATCGAGATTGTTAACTATAACCCCAAAAAATTTGACTTCGGCAAAAAGAAACCTTTCCCCCTGCGGGTTCAACATTTTTACGCTGATATTAATAAGGCCACCCGCGAGTTAAACTGGCAGCCCGAATATGATCTCGTCAGTGGTTTAGCAGACTCCTTCCAGAATGATTATCTCCCTTCCGGTCGCGATCGGCAAGAAATAGACTGGGCGATCGATGACCAGATCTTGGCACAGCAATAAAATTAATTTTCTGGTGGGGAGTTTTTTACTGATAAGTAGGTAGGCGTTAAAAGTTGTCAGACACCCCCCTTATCAAGGGGGGATTAAAGGGGGGACTAAGGGGGGATCGGCACCCCCCTTATCAAGGGGGGCAGGGGGGATCGAACCTAAAATCCATTTTTAATTTAATTATAACCAGCTACTTAACTGATAACTGATAACTGATGCAGCTTTAACCAGTCATTGGACATTCCACCAACCGAAAGCTGGTCCGACAAAGCGAATAACTACCCAAACCCCGGCTAAAACTCCTATACCAATCCAGGCACCCCTAGTGGTTAACTTGTAAGCTTGGGCCGCTTGACTTTTGGTAATCGGTAGCCAAGGCAGGATGTTTTCTTCCTGTCCATACTTATCACCCAGGGCCGATTGACGACGTTTTGATTCACCCATACTAATGTCAGTTATTAAGAGGTTTTTCTCTGATTGTATATCGAAAGACAACCGCCTACACTCACTCCCAGTCCGTGAAGGAGGGCGATCAAAACTGACGGCTGATGACCGACTATTATAGAATTAAAGGTTGCGACCGAAACGAGAATAATTATGGCAACCATTAACAGTAATTACTTAAAACTAAAAGCGGGTTATCTTTTCCCAGAAATTGCCCGACGAGTCCAAGCTTTTGCGGCAGCCAATCCCGATGCTAACATTATCCGTCTGGGGATTGGCGATGTCACCGAACCTTTGCCCCTAGCTTGTCGCGAGGCCATGATCAAAGCGGTGGAGGAAATGGGCGATCGCTCTAGCTTTAAGGGTTACGGGCCCGAACAGGGTTATGCTTGGTTAAGGGAGAAAATCGCCGTCCATGATTTTCAGGCTCGCGGTTGTGAGATAAGTGCCGATGAAATCTTTATTTCCGACGGTTCTAAGTGCGATACGGGCAATATTCTCGATATTTTTGGAGATAATAACTCGATCGCCGTGACAGACCCAGTATATCCCGTTTACGTTGATACTAATGTTATGGCCGGACACACGGGAGAGGCCAACGACCGCGGCGAATACGAGGGCTTGATTTATCTGCCAATTACCGCCGAAAATAACTTTACTGCCCAGATTCCGGCGGAAAAAGTCGATTTAATCTATCTCTGTTTTCCCAACAATCCCACCGGGGCCACGGCTACCAAAGAACACTTGACAGCTTGGGTCAATTATGCTAGGGCCAACGGATCGATTATCTTTTTTGATGCGGCCTATGAGGCCTTTATCACCGATGCCAGTTTACCCCATTCCATCTACGAAATCGAGGGGGCGCGGCAATGTGCGATCGAATTTCGCTCTTTTTCTAAAAATGCCGGTTTTACTGGGACTCGTTGCGCTTTAACTGTGGTTCCCCAAAGTCTCACGGCCAAAGCTGCCGACGGGACGGATGTGCAACTCTGGAAACTGTGGAATCGTCGGCAATCGACCAAATTTAACGGCGTTTCCTACATTGTCCAACGGGGGGCCGAGGCGGTTTATTCCCCGGAAGGACAAGCACAAGTACAAGAACTTGTCAAGTTTTATTTACAAAATGCAACAATTATCCGAGAAAAATTAACCGCCGCCGGTTTAGAAGTCCATGGCGGCGTAAATGCGCCCTACGTTTGGGTAAAAACGCCCCAAGGTCTATCGAGTTGGGATTTCTTCGATAAACTGCTACATACCTGTAATGTGGTGGGAACCCCCGGCTCTGGCTTTGGGGCCGCCGGAGAGGGTTATTTCCGGCTATCGGCTTTTAATAGTCGTGCCAACGTCGAGGCCGCTATGGAGAGAATTATCGATAAATTTCAAGGCTAATGGTCAAAAGAGGGATGTTTGCGGAAGCATCCCCCAACAACCCCATCGGAGAATAATTGATAGACTGTTGACACACCCAATTTTTCGGTAACTACTCACCGACAACGGCTCACCGATGCGACCCTTTTGGTTAGAATCCTTACAGGTAGAAAGATTAACGATCGCAATTGCCAGCTTACCAGCACATCTGCAAGGGATCAAGTTGGTGCAGTGGTCAGATCTGCACTGCGATGCACAGCATTTGCCTGTAGCTGTCCTGCAAGAAGCGATCGCCATTACTAATCAAGAAAAACCCGACCTCATCTTCCTGACGGGGGATTTTATTACCTATAGTCCCAGACCAATTTTTGCCCTAGTCGAGAGCATAAAAGCTCTCAAAAGTCAAGGGGGTATTTATGCTTGTTTAGGAAATCATGACAGTTATCTTCCCCACGCAAGGGAAACGGTCAGAGCAGCCTTAACTAGCGTGGGAATTCGGGTACTCTGGAATGAAATCGCCACACCCTACGGCGAAAATTTTCCCATTGTCGGATTGGCCGATTATTGGTCCGGGGAATTTTTACCGCAAATCCTCGAGCAAATTTCTCCCGATATACCCAGACTCGTCCTTTCCCACAATCCCGATACAGCCATGCTTTTAAGGGATTGGCGCGTGGATTTGCAGTTATCCGGTCATACCCACGGAGGTCAAGTGACTATCCCCGGTATCGGTTCCCTACCGATAGTTTTAGAGAAACTTAGGCGATCGCTGCCGGAACCATATTGTCAATGGGTTCCCTTTCACCGGCAGTTTAGCAGAGTAGTCCGATACTGGCAATGGTCTGAGGGATTTCATCGAGTCGGGGAAAATCAATTATATGTGAATCGAGGCTTAGGAACCTATTTTCCCGGTCGTCTTTTTTGTCCCCCCGAAGTGACGGTAATTACTTTGATCAACAGCAGTCAGTCTTGAATCAGTGATCAGTGATCAGATGTGAGTTTTTAGTGAACAGTATGACAGCAAAAAAGCTCGCCATCTCCCCGCTCCCCACTACCCCACTACCCCACTGGTTACTGCTCACTGAAAAATCCCCATCCCCCCACTTCCCACTAACTAAATGACTGAGCAAGATACTGACTGGATCGGTTTGATGATCGGCAATTCTCGGCTACATTGGGGGTATTTTCGCGGTCAAACCCTGTTAACTTGTCTCGATACTCCCCACCTGAGGGAACCCCTAAGTAATGAATTTTTGCAACAAATTTTCCCTAAACTCTTGACAAATAAATGTAACTGTGCATTGATTGTCGCCTCCGTGGTTCCTAGCCAAAAAGAATTATGGGCAAATTATGGCAATTTACGGAGAATTACTTTAAAAGATATTCCTTTACTGGATTTATATCCGACATTCGGCATCGATCGAGCTTTAGCTGTCTTAGGTGCGGGAAAAAAATACGGATTTCCCTGTTTAGTAATCGATGCGGGGACAGCCTTAACTTTTACGGGAGTGGATGGGGATAAAAAGCTAGTGGGGGGGGCAATTTTACCCGGGTTAAAGGTGCAATTAGCCAGTTTAAGGGAACGGACGGCAGCCTTACCAGAGGTGTCCTTATCGGAAAGATTACCCCAGATGTGGGCAAAAGAAACAGCAGAAGGGATAAGAAGTGGGATAATTTATACAATTTTGGCGGGAATAGAAAAATTCAGTCAGGAATGGTTAAATTTATATCCAGAGAGCGGGATAATTTTAACAGGGGGAGATGGGGACTTAATTAGGGATTACTGGCAAGAAAAGGCCATTAAATCACCCCTAGTGGATAAGACGATCATTTTTGAGGGAATTGCCGCAGTTAAGGGAATTTCCTCCTGTTTAATTGACAAAGGCGAACCTATCTAGTAAAGTCGGAGAAAGTTTTCTCAACTGGGGAAATTTCTCAACAACTAGGCAAAAAATTCAGGATATAGTTATGGCGATCGTTCTAGTAACTGGTTCTGCTGGTTTAATTGGTTCCGAATCAGTCAGATTTTTTTGTGATCGGGGTTATACCGTCGTTGGCATCGATAATAATATGCGTCAGGTATTTTTTGGCGAAGACGCTTCAACGGAGTGGAATCGAGCCAAATTATCGCAAGATTACGGGGATCAATACATTCACCATGCTGTAGATATTCGGGATCATGAAGCTATTGCAGATATATTTAAAACCTATAGTCATGATATATCCTTAATTATCCACACGGCGGCGCAACCTTCCCACGATTGGGCAGCAAAGGATCCCTATATGGATTTTAGTGTCAATGCTAACGGAACTTTAGTATTATTAGAAAATACTCGTCAACACTGTCCCCAAGCAGTATTTATTTTCTGTTCCACCAATAAAGTTTATGGCGATAGACCGAATGAATTGCCTTTAGTAGAAAAAGAACTACGTTGGGAAATCTCGGAAAATCATCCTTATTTTGCTCATGGTATTGACGAGTTGATGAGTATTGATGCTTGTAAACATTCTTTGTTCGGTGCCTCGAAAGTGGCGGCGGATGTGTTAGTACAAGAATACGGTCGTTATTTTGAGATGAAAACAGCCTCTTTTCGCGGCGGTTGTTTAACCGGTCCAAGTCATTCGGGAACGCAATTACACGGTTTTTTATCCTACTTAATGAAATGTACGATGATCGGCAAAGAATACAGTATTTATGGGTATAAAGGTAAGCAGGTACGCGATAACATTCATAGTTACGATCTCGTCAATGCTTTTTATCATTTTTATCAGACCCCGCGAGTGGCAGAAGTTTATAATATCGGTGGTAGTCGCTTTAGTAATTGTTCCATGTTAGAAGCTATTCAAGAATGTGAAGCGATTGCGGATAAAAAGTTAAACTGGCAGTATGTAGAGACTAATCGTATTGGTGATCATATCTGGTGGATTTCTGATGTGAGTAAGTTTAAAAATCATTATCCTGATTGGCAGTTAACCTACACGGTAACGGATATTCTCAAAGAGATTTTTAGTCAAAACGTTAGCCGTTGGACTTAGGGTAAATCAAGAATTATTCTGGTCGATTTTTACCTGCTAGTTTTCCCTCGTTACAAAAGTGATTTTTAGCCAAATATACTGCTAGTAATTGAGGGACTCTGTTAATTAGTTAACCAGAGGACATTAATTGTTATTAATAGCAATATTGACCTAGAAAAACTAAACCAAATCATGTTTTAAGATACTATTATGTTAACTAAAATCTACAACAATAAAATTTTCCGATTTCTCATTGCTGGGGGAGTGGCATTTCTAATCAACTTATTCTTAATTTATTGGTTCATTGACGACTTGGGATTTAATACCCCATTTCTGAAGAATGTTGCTAATGTCATTTCGATAGAAATATCTTTAATTGCTAGTTTCTTTATCTATAGAATCTGGGTGTGGACTGGAGGAGATTGGACAATCAGAGATGTGATTTTGATACAACTTCCTCTCTATCATCTCTCGGCAGGTTTAGCAGTTTTACTGCGAGTTTTTTTGATATTTCCCTTCTTAAACTGGTTAGGAATTAGCCCCGGAGTTAACACAATGATTGGGGTTTTACTGGGAGCTAGTATTAATTATGTTGCCAGTGATAGCCTAATTTTTAAACCCAAGAATAAGACTAATGAGACAGAAATGTACTATCCCGAAGGATTAGCACCAGCTTTCGAGATGGACGGTTACTCTCACCCACGTCAATCAAGGGATAACTATGCAGTAAAAACCCTATCAATAATTGTCCCTGCTTACAACGAAGAAGATTGCATCGAAAGCACCACTCAGTTAATATCTGAACGTTTAGAACGGGATAAAATTGATTATGAAATCCTAGTGGTTAATGACAATAGCAAAGATAACACCGAAGCAGTTCTGCGAAAAATCAACCAAGAAAATCCTCGGATTCGCTACATCAATAACTATTATCCCAATGGTTTTGGTTTTGCGGTGCGCTGTGGATTAGAAAATTTTAGCGGTGATGCAGTGGCAGTAGTAATGGCAGATAATTCCGACTCTCCCGATAACATGGTGGACTATTATTATAAACTCCAAGAAGGCTACGATTGCGTTTTTGGTTCTCGTTTTATCAAAGGAGGAAAAGTTATTGATTATCCCAGGCACAAGTTATTCATTAATCGTTTGGCTAATCTATTCATTCAAGTTTTATTTGGGCTAAAATTTAATGATACCACTAACGCCTTTAAAATCTATCGTAAGGATGTTATCGAAGGAATCTCACCTCTACTCTCTCACCATTTTAACTTAACAGTAGAAATGCCCTTAAAAGCAATCGTGCGAGGATATTCCTACACGACAATTCCCATCACTTGGCGCAATCGTACCACGGGGGTTTCCAAGTTAAAACTCAAGGAAATGGGTAGTCGTTATTTATTTATAGTTCTCTCTATCTGGTTAGAAAAACACCTTTCTCGAGGCGACTATAAGCGCAAACAGAAAAAGAATCAAGTCGGTTGATAATTATCATCTAGAGGGGTATTTTTGATGACTAGGCAAGTGTTAATTAGGGCTTGCTGAATAAATGTGAAATGTAGGCAAGGTAAGGGTTTTGTGGCTTTTCTCGTGAAACAGGTGCAAGATTTTGAGAGAATCGTGCTTCAAAACCTTGCGTCTTCATCGGCCCGCGTCCTGTAGGGGCGAAGCATTCGGGCAATAACCTATCGGTGAAACCGGAGATTTTCTATCCGAATGCTTCGCCCGTACTT
>NZ_JADBSZ010000009.1:0-19024 GCF_020246425.1 Microcystis sp. M079S1 | reverse complement strand
GTGGTCGAGGGAATCAACAATAAACTTAAACTAATAAAACGGAGAGGCTATGGCTTTAGAAACTTTCGGAATTTTTGGGTTAGAAGTATGTTATCTTGGCATCTTGTATGTTGATTTAGCATAAAGGGTAACGAAGAGCCAGACAAGATAGACAATAATAGAATATTAAAGGGGGAAAATTAAGATGAAACAGGCATTTACAGCCAGAATTTTTCAAGAGGGTAATTGGTTTGTGGCTCAATGTTTAGAGGTTGATGTGGCAAGTCAAGGAGAAACGGAAACTGAGGCGTTAATAAATCTTCAAGAAGCCTTGGAATTACACTTTGAACCGCCTTGTGCAACAGTGATTCCTCAATTGCAAAAAATAGAGGTAGAAATTAATGCCGCTTAAGCCTTTATCTTATCGTGAAATTAAACGGAAATTAGAGACGGCAGGGTTTGAAGTGGTGAGTCAAAAGGGAAGTCATGTTAAGTTTGCTAAGGATACCTCTGAAGGAAAACGCACAGCGATTGTTCCTAAATATAAAGAGGTAACAATTGGGACGATTACCAGTATTTTAAGGCAAGCGGGGTTAAGTGTTGATGAGTTTGAGCAGTTATAAGTTAATAATCCAATCCTGTCTAAATTATGATTTTTTTGATTATTTGATTAACTATGATTGTTTTTGGCTCTCATCTCTGTGATCTGATTCTGATAATCTACCCACCAGATAGGCAATGGTAGCGGTAGCGCAATGCTTAGGTGATGTTATACTAATAATAGTTTTGCCCAAATTTTTATTAAGGAAGGGATGATCTTAAAAATATGCAATATCAAGTCAATCTCAAACAAACAGAAGAGGGATATGCCGTTTGGTGTCCTAGTTTACCCAGTTGTGCTTCTCAAGGTACAACTAAAGAAGAAGCACTCAATAATATTCAAGATGCAATTCAGTCTTATTTAGAAGTTGCTGCAGAATTAAATCAAGGGATCGAATCTTATTATGTAGAAGTTGAATTAAATCATGCCTAGTCTTGCTGTAATTAATTATCAACGAGCAATTAAAGCATTTGAAAAAGCAGGATTTCAGATTGTTCGACAGGGAAAACATATTACCATGACTGATGGACAACATATTCTCACTATTCCAAGGGCTAATCCAATTAATGCCTATACAATGGGAACAATTATTAAAGGTTCGGGATTAACTATTGAAGAATTTAAAAAACTTTTATAAAACAATCTCAACCCATGAACGAACAACGCACCCAATCCTGTCTAAATTATGATTTTTTTTGATTATTTGACTGACTAGGATTTCTCTCGGCTATCATCCCTCAAATCAAAGAGTAAGGGTATTATTTGCCATGAGTCAATATGTTTTACTTCCGATTCAAGTCATTCAGGAAGAATTAGAAGCCTTAAAAAAAATGGTCATTCATCATCAGACTCAAATTAAAGGTTTATGGAAAGATGTTGTGATCAGTGATGACGATTTAGAAGAAGCTAAAAAAGCAGTTTTTCGAGATTAGATTACACTTCATTTTTATGACAAATGCTGTAGTTCTCGTAAATGATATTTTTAAGAGTTTAAATCTTTAAAGGGATTGATAATCTGTAAGCTATTATTGATAATTAAACCATCTTGCATATCTTCTGAGTAGAGAATAGTTGCATCGCCTAAAACTGCACTAGCAACAATCAGGCTATCCCAAAATGAAATTAAGTAGCGATCTCGTAATTTCACGGCATACTCAAGCGTTTCGAGGGAGACAGGTAAGATTTCACACCCTTGGGTCAATTCTTCAAGTAGATTTTGGATCTGTAAATTATTAAACCCTGCTTTGCGGATTAAATTTGAGCAAACCTCATTGACAACTTGTGTACTAATCATCAAGTTTTCTTGATTCGTAATATTTGTAGCTATTTGTTGCTTAGGGATGGCATTAGGATCGCTACAATTAACAATGAAGCGATACAGCCAAATATTAGAATCAATAAAGAAGGGTTGAGATTCACCAGCGTTCATTCGCTTCTTCTCTGGTAAGAGGATGGAAGTCTTCAATTTTAATCGGATTTGCTGTTAACTGGGCGATTATCCCCGTTTCTGACCATTTTTGGGGAGTAAGCTGGGAAATTGAATTCGATTCTATAGTCAGTTTAACGCACTGTCCTTCATTGAGTTGGAGATTACTAAGAGGACGTAAAACGCCATTTTCAAAGACGGCTTCACAGGTTTGTTGCGGCATAACTCAATCCTTAATTCTAAATTACTCTTATTTTAACCGATGAATCAACAACGCACCCAATCCCGTCTAAACTATGATTTTTTTGATTGTTTGATTGACTATTATTTTTTTCGGCTATCGTCCCTGTGATAGAATTCTGATAATCTCCCCATTCAATCCCCTACCCCGACCAATGTTTAGGCCATGCTAGAATGGTGATAAAAGCATAGAATCCTATGTAGTTTAATTAGTTGAAACTGAATCGAAGAAAGTTATGTTCACAGATATCAATATTGGCACTTTCATAAAAAGCGATCCCAAAATTCATGGAGGTTGTCCTATTATCGCGGGAACTGCTGTTACTGTACGAAGAATAGTGATCTGGTATAAGTTAGGATATAGTCCTGAAGAAATTGCCGATGAAATCCCTCATCTTTCTTTGGCACAAGTTTATGCCGCTCTAACTTACTATCATACTAACAAAGAAACAATAGAAGCAGAAATTATAGCCGAAGCCGCCGAAGCAGATCGCCTTGAAGCATTACATTATTCTTCTTCTTATGAGTAGAATTAGCTTATATATGGATGAGGATTCTACAGCGTTCAAAATGATTTAGATAATCCGGCTTGTTTCAAAACTGCATTGGCAGTATGGCGTGATTTAATAGTATTATCAACTACAAATCTTCTTTCTGTCAGAGGACTATACCAAATTTCATGATCTCCTTTACCTTGACGTTCAAAATAACATCCAGCTGCTGAGAGCAGTTTTTTTAATGCAGGTGTTAAAGAAGTAGCCATCTAAACAGCGCACTCAATTGATTCTTGACGATGACTAATGAGTTCAAAAGTTATCGGTGCTTGAGGTTCAAGAGTAATTAGATGATTGAGTTGTAATAATTCTGGAATCATCTGTCGTAATTTAGCTGTTAAAGCTTCGATGGTATCAGCTTCGGTGACTAATCCCGGAATATCTTCACTCTCTGCTACCCAAACTTGCGCCTCTCGATCCCAAAATGCTTCTACTTGGTACGGTTTTTGATTCATGATGATTTAGTTCAAGTGAGTAGAATTAGCTTATCTATCAATCAAGATTATACAGTGCGATCGCCTTTCTGACAATCTTACCACCAATCCCCAACTCTTGATGATTGCCGATGAATCGCTTATAACTGAATTAACCGCCACCATCTACCACGCTATGAATGAACCCAAAAAACATCGACAATCTATTCGTTTAAAAGGCTATGATTATAGGCTTAATGGAGCTTATTATATCACAATTTGTTCTTATCAAAAGCAGTATTTATTTGGTGAAATTGTTGAAGGAAATATGGAGCGAAATTTACTTGGTGATACTGTTGAAGCAGTATGGTATAGACTGCCTCTACATTTTAAGTTTATTGAACTAGATACTTTTATTGTCATGCCCAATCATATTCATGGAATTATAGTAATACAAAACCAAGCTCTGGAAAAGGCTGCACACGATTCGCAATATCCTCACGGTACAATGCCGGAATCTTTGGGGGCTATTGTGCAGAATTTCAAATCAATTTCTAGTCGTAAAATTAATCGTTTATGTGGCGATCGCCTGAAAATTTGGCAGCGCAATTATTATGAACATATCATTCGCAATGAAAATTCTTATCAAAAAATCCGGCAATACATTCTTGATAATCCGCGAAATTGGGAACAAGACGAGAACAATCTGAATAAATTCAAACCAATGTAGGGGCAAATAACCTGTGGGGACAAATAACCTGCGGGAACGAATAACCTGTAGGGGCGAAGCATTCGGGCAATAACATATCGCTGAAACCATAAATTTCTTATCCGAATGCTTCGCCCCTACCCTGGGCAATAAACTAATAACCTTCGCCTATTATCCCTGTGATACAATTATGATAATCTCCTCATTAAATCCCTGTACGGGCGAAGCATTCGTGCATAATCTATCACTAACCTTAGCCTATCATCCCTGTGATACAATTCTGATAATCTCCCCATTAAATCCCTGTACGGGCGAAGCATTCGTGCATAATCTATCACTGAAACCCTAGATTTTCTATCCGAATGCTTCGCCCCTACCCCAGACAATAACCTTAGCCTATCATCCCTGTGATACAATTCTGATAATCTCCCCATTAAATCCCTGTACGGGCGAAGCATTCGTGCATAATCTATCACTGAAACCCTAAATTTTCTATCCGAATGCTTCGCCCCTACCCATCAATTCCCCATCTACCACGCCATGAATGAACAACGCGCCCAAGCCTCCCTAAACCCGCAAGACTATCTCAATTTCTTGATGAAGACATTACAAAAAATCTCAGAAAATTCCAACCCTCAAGTAATTTATCCCTTTTGGGCGCAAAATCTGGATAAATTCGATGAAAATTTGATTGAAGTTTTAGATGAGTGGGCAAGACAAACACTAATACAAGTTGCCCCACAACAAGCGAATTCTATTGTTACGGATATTTTTTATTTCAGTAATTTAATTGCCCAGTTTCCTCACGGTAACATCACCACCCACAAAGAAATTGCCATCACGGGTTATGAAATAGCCTTAACTATCTTCACTTTTGAAGCATTTCCCCAAGAATGGGCATTGACACAGTTTAGTCTCGCTATTGCTTACCGTAACAGAATCAGAAGGGAGAAAGCCGACAATTTAGAAAAGGCGATCACCGCTTACCAGGAAGCATTGAAAGTGAGGACTTTTGACGCATTTCCCGAAGATTGGGCAATGACACAGCGTAATCTCGGTGAAGCTTACCGTAACAGAATCAGAGGGGATAAAGCCTGTAATTTAGAAAGTGCGATCGCGTACTGCCAGGAAGCTTTGAAAGTTTATACTTTTGACGCATTTCCACAAGATTGGGCAGGGACACAGAATAATCTCGCTTTAGCTTACATTGACAGAATCAGAGGAGAGAAAGCCGACAATTTAGAAAGGGCTATCGCTGCTTGCCAGGAAGCTTTGAAAGTTTATACTTTTGACGCATTTCCCCAACAATGGGCAGGGACACAGCATAATCTCGCTGCTGCTTACGTTGACAGAATCAGAGGGGATAAAGCTGACAATTTAGAAAGGGCGATCACCGCTTACCAGGAAGCCTTGAAAGTGAGGACTTTTGAGGCATTTCCCCAAGATTGGGCAATGACACAGAATAATCTCGCTAATGCTTACAGTAACAGAATTAGGGGGGAGAAAGCTGACAATTTAGAAAGGGCGATCACTGCTTACAATGAAGCATTGAAAGTTTATACTTTTGACGCTTTTCCCCAAGAATGGGCAGGTACACAGAATAATCTCGCTAATGCTTACAGTGACAGAATCAGAGGAGAAAAAGCTGACAATTTAGAAATAGCGATCAAGTCTTATCACAATGCCTTACAAATCTATACTAAAGACAGTGATCCCCTTAATTGTTTACAAACCGCCCAAAATTTAGGCATCCTACATTATGATCAAAAACAATGGCAACAAGCAACAGAAGCCTGTCACCGCGCTATTGAAGCTGTCGAAAATGCCCGCTTAGAAGCATTAAACCCGCAAGATCGTCAAGAGGTTTTATCCAATGCTATTGATGTTTTCCATCGCATCGTGCAAGCTTATCTTAACCTTAATCAGCCTGAGAAGGCATTAGAATATATCGAACGCAGTAAAGGGCGTAATCTGGTAGAATTAATCACCCAAAAAAACCTACACCCCCAAGGCGTTAGTCAAGAAATTATCGCCCAATTAAATGAATTAAAACAAAGAGTGGTTAACGAGCAAATTCGCTTACAACATCAAAGTATTAACCAGAATTTAATGAGTCGTGATAACTTAACTCCCTACGTTCAAGATCATAGTTACCTGAAAGACTATCAACAAGACTTAGATAATTTTATTGCAAGAGAAATTAAAGATACTCTCTTTAGCCTCACTCAAAAAGTTGAGCCGATCGCATTTACAGAGATTCAGGCTTTAACTGATGCCGAAACTTGTCTGCTCCAATGGTACATTACAGGGGAGAAAATACTCGCTTTTGTCGTGTCTGCTGAGGGAGAGGTTAAAGTTTGGCAATCTTCCGAAGATGATATAAAGCAATTCTTTGATACCTTCAGTAATTATCGACAGCTTTACGACTCCGAAAATGGCAAGCAAGAATGGAGAAATCAACTGTCTAACCTCTTACAGACTTTTGCTGATACTCTACATATTAATGATATTCTTGCCCTTATTCCCGATACTTGTCAACGGTTAATTATTATTCCCCATTTGTTTCTGCATATTCTCCCTATTCACGCTTTCCCGATTAACAAAAACCAAATTTTACAGGATAAATACAATATACAATATGCCCCTAGTTGTCAAATCTTGCAAAAAATCTCCCAAACTTTTCACCATTCCGACTTTAATAAACTGTTCGCTATTCAAAACCCCACCAAAGACTTATTTTACACTGACTTAGAAGTTAATATCCTCTCAACTTTCTTTACTGAACCTCAAGTTATCACTAAAGATAACGCCACTAAAAATGCTGTTCTTCCCCATCTCAAATCCTCAGATAACCACTGCTATCACTTCTCCTGTCATGGAGGCTTTAACCCAGCTAATCCCCTAGAATCCGCCTTATTATTAGCCAATAAAGAATCCTTAACATTAGGCGAAATCTTTGAACTGCGCTTGAATAAATGTCGCCTTGTCACCCTTTCTGCCTGCGAAACTGGCATGATTGATATAAACTCTATCAGTGATGAATATATCGGTTTACCCAGTGGTTTTCTGTTTGCGGGAAGTCCCAGCGTTGTCAGTAGTTTATGGACAGTTGATGACCTATCAACCTCCTTCTTGATGATTAAATTATATGAGATTTTATTTGATGAGAATCAGCAAGTTTCTGTACCAGTTGCTTTAAAACAAGCTCAAAACTGGTTACAGAATTTAACTATTGAGGAATTGGACAAATTTCTAGAGCAATATCAGCCACAAATGGACAAACATCTTGCCTTATTGCAACCAGAACAGCGTCCACTATATAAAGAATCATTGAAACCAATAAAACAGCGCAAACCACATCCTTTTATAAGTCCTTATTACTGGGCAGGTTTTATCGCTACAGGGATTTAAGTTTCAAGATTAGCACAAACCTTTTTCATACCCAACTTAAAAGCACAAATACCGATAGCTGTTGCCACACCTGGAGGAATACCAGCACCCATAGAAATTGGTTCTATTGCTGGTGCAATCATTCCAGATTCCAAAGCTTCTCTAACTTCCTCTTGACAGATAAATTGGCGGCATTTTTTCAGTAAATCACCGATAGATCTATCTGGTTCTGTACCAGTTTCTCGCATTAGCAGTAAGGGTATAGCATACTTGAGATAACCGTCGCACTCATCAATCGCATCCAAAGCAGCAATCGCACTTAGATTATCTACCAATTCAGCGCGAAACTGGGCAATTTCTTCAGGAGTAACTTTAGTTGATTCAATATTCATAGGTTGTTCTTATTTAGGGTTTGCTGAAAAAGTAGGGGCGAAGCATTCGGGCAATAACCTATCGCTGAAACCTTAGATTTCCTATCCGAATGCTTCGCCCCTACAGGATGGGATCGCTGATGAAGAGGCAAGGTTTTGAACCACGATTCTCGCAAAACAGGTGCAAGGTTTTGCGAGAAAGGCCCTAAAGTCCTTACCTCGCCTACATTTCATATTTATTCAGCAAACCCTATTTACAGACAATGCTAATTGTATATTTTATCATCTATCGATAGTTTTTCATAGAAAGTGTTAATCTAACTGGTTACTGATAACTGAAAAGGTTCTTAATTCCCTACCATTGTGATAATTGCTGTCATTTAAACCACGACAAAATTAACTAATTTGCCCGGGACAACAATCACTTTTTTGATTTCCTTACCCTCTAAATAACGTTGGGCGATTTCTGATTCCAGGGCGAGGGTTTCTAGGGTGCTTTTATCGGCACTAGCGGGAACTTGTATCGTGCCTCTGGTTTTTCCCAAAATTTGGATGACAAGGGTAATCTCGTCCACAATCAGGGCAGTGGGATCAACTTTTGGCCAGGGTTGCAGGTGAATTGATTGGCTATGGCCTAAAGCTTGCCATAATTCCTCGCTAAGATGGGGGGCAAAAAGGGAAAGTAAGATTAATAGGGTTTCGATTCCTTCCCGATAAATGGGGGATGCAAAACACTTATTATCCCCTAAAGCGTTACTGAGTTTCATTAATTCGGAAATGGCGGTATTAAATTGATAATCTCCTTCTAAATCCTCGGAGATTTCTTTAATAGCGGTGTGAATTGCCCGTCTTAAATCTTTGTCAGTTTTCGAGAAAGTCTCTATTTTTTTGACTTGCTTGGGTTTATTTTCAATATATTCGCTGACTAAACGCCACACCCGATTAAGAAAGCGAAATTGTCCTTCTACCCCCGCATCATCCCACTGTAAATCTTTTTCTGGGGGTGCGGTAAAAAGTATAAACATTCGGGCAGTATCGGCCCCATATTTTTCGAGGACTTTTAGAGGATCAACGCCGTTATATTTCGACTTAGACATTTTTTCAAAGAAGAAAGATAGAACTTCTCCCGTGTCTTTATCGCAATATTTATCCTCTTTATAGATAACATTTTCTGCGGGGACATATTTGCCAGTTTCGGGATTTTTGTAGGTTAATCCCTGTACCATTCCCTGGGTTAATAGACGGTTAAAAGGTTCATCGACATTAACTAAACCTCGGTCTCTTAAAACTTTGGTAAAGAAACGAGAATAGAGTAAATGTAGGATAGCGTGTTCGATTCCTCCGACGTATTGATCCACGGGCATCCAATCATTAACCTTCTCAAATTGAAAGGGTATATCTTCATTTTTAGCATCGGTATAACGGAGGAAATACCAACTAGAATCGATGAAAGTATCCATGGTGTCTGTTTCCCGTTTTGCGGGAGTTCCACAGCGAGGACAATCCACATTTACCCAGTCTTCTAATTTGGCTAAAGGAGAAGCACCTCGACCGCTAAATTCGACATTTTCCGGTAAAGTAACGGGTAAATTATCGATAGGTACTGGCACGGTTCCACAGTTAGGACAGTGGATAACTGGAATCGGACAACCCCAATATCTTTGACGGGAAATTAACCAATCCCGGAGGCGATATTGTATTCTAGCTTTGCCGTAACCTTGGGCAGTGGCATAATCAATAATAGCGGTTTTTCCTGCTGTAGAATTAAGTCCATTAAATTGAGCGGAATTAATCATAATTCCCGCTTCTGTATAGGCCTCTTTTAACTCAATTTCGCCACTTTCTGGAGTAATAACTATCTTAATTGGTAGGTTATTTTCCCGAGCAAATTTAAAATCGCGACTGTCGTGAGCCGGGACTCCCATCACTGCCCCCGTCCCGTATTCGTAGAGGACATAATCAGCAATTAAAATCGGAATTTCTTCACCGGTAAAAGGATTAATTGCCAGTCCTCCGGTTTTAATACCGCGTTTGGGTTTATCTTCGGCAGTTCTTTCTAATTCGCTTTCGCTGGCTATCTCTTGAATAAAAGTTTCTACGGCCGATTTTTGTTCGGGAGTGGTAACTTGTAAAGTTAAGGGATGTTCGGGAGCAAGTACCACATAAGTGACTCCATAAACCGTATCGGGACGAGTGGTAAAAACGGCAATTTTTTCTGGGGAATTAACAAGAGGAAATTCTAAATAAGCACCTACCGATTTACCAATCCAGTTGGCCTGCATGGTTTTAACCCGTTCCGGCCAACCGGTAAGCTTATCTAAATCAGTGAGTAATTGTTCGGCATAATCGGTGATTTTTAGGAACCATTGCCGGAGTAATTTTCTTTCTACTTTAGCACCCGATCGCCAAGATTTTCCTTCACTATCTACCTGTTCATTTGCTAAGACAGTTTGATCGATAGGATCCCAATTCACTGCCGCTTCTTTTTGGTAGGCTAATCCTGATTCAAAAAACTGTAAAAATAGCCATTGGGTCCAACGATAATATTCCGGGGAACAGGTGGCAACTTCTCTTTCCCAATCGATAGATAATCCTAACTGTTGTAATTGCCGTTTCATCTGGGCAATATTTTGGTCGGTCCATTTTGCCGGAGGAACTCCCCTTTCAATAGCGGCATTTTCTGCGGGTAATCCGAAAGCATCCCACCCCATGGGATGCAGGACGCGATAACCCTGCATTCTTTTCAGACGGGCAATCACATCGGTGATAGTATAGTTGCGAACGTGACCCATGTGCAGGTTGCCCGATGGATAGGGGAACATGGAGAGGGCGTAAAATTTCGGTTTATCGGCGTTTTCTGGGGTTTTGTCCAATCCCATTTGCTGCCAAATCTTCTGCCATTTCTGTTCGATTTCTGCGGGGTTGTACGGCACTGGGGTCTTTTCTCCTGAGTTGTATCTATCCCTCCCATTTTACCGCAGCCGGCTGGGGGCGATTGCCAGTCTTGGAGTTATCCACCCTAGCAAAAACCCTCTGGGTTTTAGTGGTTAATTTTCACGGCGAATATTAAACCTCTTGCATAATTAACTTGTGAGGGTTCAAAAACGTCAAAAATAAGGATTAAATCGCATAAAATCTGTAAATAGACCATTTAACTGATTATTATTTCATTCTTAATTCTCCTGACTACTGACTACTGGCTACTGACTAGAAAATAGAAGCTGAAATAACGCCAATTCGTCGATCATACTAAATCCGTTGAGTATAAGCTACATATCAGGAGAGGTACTCCTGCAAGTGGAGTGACTCTTAAATTATTACAGATGTGTCAGCAGCTGCGTGTAAGCATCCCACCGAAAAACTAATGCGCTCCGGGGTTTGGGGGCGGCGCCACGCCCCCAACGGGGGGTTTGGGGGGTTCTACCCCCCAAAAGCTTGGATTGAGCGATAAAGTCGGAAGTAATACTAAATCCCTTGAGTCTAGGCTACATATCAGGAGAGGCACTCATGCAAAAGGGGGAATAAATAATCCGTTTTTAATAACCAGATTTAGGATCAGAATATTTTCATGTTTGGCGGTGTAACTTGTTGCATCAGGACTGACTCCTAACCCTAACAACAATTTTTGATTTTTACAAGAGGTTAAGAGCCGTTCGAATTCACCCAATAGTTACTTGACTGGTATCGACGCCGGTTGCCCCATGGACTTTACTGGCAATTGCCACCATTTTATTTAAAGTCGCCTGATTGGAAACCTTGCCTTTTAGTACAACTTTACCACCAGTTTGAGCGACCCACAATTTGTCTTCATCAGCTAAATCCGGTGTCTCGTCAAAAGCTAAAACTACTCGTTTAGCTAGGCCGCTTTCGTCGTATTTTCCATCTAATCCGACTCTTTCGGGGGGAATACCCGCAGCAGCGGCTTTCCCTGCGATCGCACTAGCGGCATCGGCCGGTTTATCTAAGCCAAAAATTCTTTTTAACCAATCCATTGCTAACACTCCTGATTGAGTTCTAAAACCCCAATTTCTTTAAGAGGGATTTGGTGGAAACGATGTGTCGATCTAATCCTAAACGATCGGGACTGACTCCCACCGCTAAAGCGACTAATTGGGAAAAATGTAACACGGGTAAACCTAAACTTCGACCGATCGCTTTTGCCACTTCCGGTTGTCGGGAATCAAGATTAAGATGGCATAAAGGACAAGGGGTGACTAAACAATCGGCCCCCGCTGCCATGGCCTCTAAAATGTGTTTTCCTGCCATTTGGAAGGATTGGGTGGTGGCATAACTGGACAGGGGCCAACCACAGCATTGAGTGCGTCCTTGATAATAAATCGGATTTGCTCCCACCACCCGAAAGACATTTTCTAGGGATTCCGGCTGAAAAGGATTATCGTAGGGGAGAGTATCCTGGGCCCGCAGGAGATAACAACCATAAAAACTGGCACAATTTAAGCCTGATAAGGGACGAACCACCTTGGCCGCCAGATTATCTAAGCCATAATCGCCCACAATTGCCCAGAGTAGGTGCTTAACCGTCGTCGTACCTTGGTAGGGGGAACAATGTTCTTTCTGTAAATAATTATTAACTTCCTCAACATAATTGGGATTATTATGCTTTGCTTCCTTCAAGCGCTCATCCACATGACCGATCACTCCTTGACAGGTGCTACAGTGAGTCAACAGGGGTAAATTGAGGGCTTCCGCTAGGGCAATATTGCGCGCATTGACGGCATCTTCCAATAGTTGCGAATCTTCCTTATAAGTTCCCGAACCACAACAGGCAGCTTTTTTGAGTTCGACCAAATTAATCCCCAAAGCTTCCGTCAGGGCTGCCGTGGATAGATATAGTTCCCGACAGGCACCTTGGGCGACACAACCGGGAAAATAAGCATACTGGAGATTTTTGACTGTCATGGATTCTAGGAAATTACTACTCATTACCTATCTACCATCTTGGCCCCCTTCCCCTCTGTCATCACTAAAGTCATGGAATTTCTTAATAGACACCCTTTTGTGAGCTGCTCCCAACAAGTGTATGCTAGTTTGCCCCCCGAAATAATATCCAAAAACGAGGAGAGCCATCTCAACAGTATAATGCCTCTCCTTGAGAAAAATTGTTGTTTTGAGGAGTCGGTTGTACCAATGGCAATCTGTCCGGTCAAGAGGTGATTTACCGGTAGAATTGAGAGTGCAGCCGAGAAATTACGGCCAGAAACCCTATTTTGTCTGCTTACGCCGCTTGAGGGAGGGTGATAACAGCATCAAAGTCAGCACGGCTAGGGAAAACCGAGAGAACCCGATCGAGTTGGGTTAATTCAAAGATAATCTTGACTGAAGGTGGAATAGAACAGATATTGAAGGATTTTTCTTGACTTTGAGCCAGACGAAAGGCAGTAACTAAAGCCATTAATCCAGCGCTGTCGAGGAATTCCACCCTACTCATATCCACGAGAAAAGTGATAGAGCGACTCTGGTTAACCAGATTGGTGAGCTGCTCTTGAAATTCTAGGACGTTAGCGGCGGTAATATAGCCGTTTGGCTCAAATAGAGCAATTTCCGGGACTTTTACAGGACTTTTCATGGCTGGGCTTTGAAATTCATAAATGAACCTTTTAACTGGAGATCAGATACCGCTATTATGTCCTAACTTTCTGATTTTGCAACCCCGGTCTTGATAAATTTCCTCTCTCCTGAAAAGATTAATCTTTTTTTAATCTTTCCCCTGTGGGAAGGAACCACTTTTAGGTTAACCTGATGATCCAGGGAGTAAAGAGGAACAGTGATCAAGGCTTATTAGGGCGAATACCAGGGGAAAGTCGTTAGGTTTAAGCTCTAATCCCGAATGACTGATGATGAACCAGAATTATACTGGTATTTTTGCTGAAATAAAGTAAAGCAGGATACAGAAACTAGATTTATTGAACTAGAGTAAGGAAATTGTGGATACCCAGCCGACTATCCGCCAATTAGTGGAACAAGCCCTATATTATCGTCAAATCACGCCAGAAATCGAAAACGGAATTAATGAACTCCTCGCTCGTCTTGGCTACGTTTCCGATGTGGATTACGAGGCCCTAGAGTTACTCATGGATGAAATGGACGAGGGCCGGATTAATCTCGTTCCCCGTCGGTAAATTCAGTGATCAGTGATCAGTTATCAGTGATCAGTTATCAGTTATCAGTTATCAGTTATCAGTGGTGAGTTTTCAGTTCACTGATGGCCTTTCGGTTCCTGTTATGCAATGGACGGGGTTATAAGGGATGAAACCATTATATAGAAAGACATTTAGCGATCACCCGATCGAACCGAACCTAGGCGTTGGGTTTCATGCTTCAACCCAACCTACGTTCTTCAGTTATCAGTTATCAGTTATCAGTTATCAGTTATCAGTGGTGAGTTATCAGTGGTGAGTTATCAGTGGTGAGTTTTCAGTTCACTCCGGACCTAGTAACGAAGATCCTGACTGATGACTGATGACTGAACAATCCCCCAAAACCCAATTTCCCCAAATTTCCCCAAATTAATATAATTGACTTCAGGCTTTCTCTTAACCTGATTTTTTCCATGATTCCTTTAACTCTTAATCTCTTGCAAGGTTCCGTTACTTTTCGTTTCAGTCCCAGTGCTGCTCTGGATTTGCAAAGGGAAATTAATATTTTACTTGATCGCCTGAAAGCGATCGCCAGTAATGCCTCTAGTGGGGGTAAACCCCAACCCCAAAAACCGCTGGAATATCAGCACACTGGTGATGTGTTTCTGGAAGTGTTTTGTAATCCCAATATTTATCCGAGTCCTTTTTCGGCTAAAGTTTTGTTAACGGTTCGTGACGATCGCCTACGCTTAACCACAGAAGCAGAATTAACCCGTGTAATCGAAGATTTAGAGCGTTATCTCGACCAAAATAGTTAGAATCGGGGGATTTTTGGGGTTTCGACCTTTCCTTGTCGTCCCACCTCTCCCCATCTGATTATTCTTCTCTAGCTTGCCATGTTACCGACCGATTTATTGATTTCCCGTCAAAATGGCGAGACAATTATTCCCAAACGCTTACCGATCGCTCCTGATTATCTGATGATCGCTCAAGAACAAATCACCTGTTTTCAGGAAAGTATCGGTCAAACTAAGGGAGAATTAAGCCAAAAACTCCTAATCTTGGAGGGAGACAGTCCCGATTATAAAATTAAACGGGGATTTGCTCACCTATTAACCAATCATTTTGCCACCTTTGAGATTATTAGTCCCTTAGAACCGCAGGAATTAAGAAAAAGAGTTTTTGAACAAGCGGCTAACTTTGTTCCTATTCCCCAAAATCGATCGCTAATTCTTCAAACAATTGCCCAGCAACTCAGCCAAGAATTAAATCAAGAAATTTTGCCAGTAGCTCTAGAAAAAGGACTCTATGCTGATTTAGCAGAGAATAAAATTCTCACTCAATTTGATGCTCCCACCCCCGAAAACTTAATTCATCGTTTTAACCTCTCGCAAATTCAAGGTATTTTTTATCGGGCCAGTTATTTAATTATCAACGTCCACCGCAACGATCCGGGGGAATATAAATATCTCTTTCGCTATCTAAAACTATTTCGTTTAATGACTTATATTGAAGGGGATGCCGACACGGGATTTACTATTACTATCGATGGTCCCACCAGTTTATTTAAAGCTAATAGTCGTTATGGCATTGAAATCGCTAAATTAATCCCTGCCTTACTCCATGTTACTCACTGGAATCTGAAGGCACAATTACAGTACAAAGATTCCTACACAGGAACTATTAAAAAACAACAGTTCAATTTAGAGGATAACTGTGGTCTGGTGTCCCACTATTCCCCGGGTAAACCCTACGATAGTATGTTAGAGGAATCTTTCGCTAAACGTTGGTTACAGTTAAAAACTGAATGGCAACTAGAAAGGGAAGTGGATTTAGTGCCTTTACCCGGAGGGGTGATGATTCCCGATTTCCGTTTAGTGCATCCCGATGGTCGCGTTTTTCTCCTGGAAATTGTTGGTTATTGGCGACCAGAATACCTACAAAAGAAATTCTTACAGGTTAAATCGGCCCAAGCAAATAATCTAATTCTAGCCGTATCGGAACGGTTAAATCTCGAAAAAGCTGGAGTTAAATTCCAAAATCTGCCCGCTCAGGTTATCTGGTTTAAAGATAAATTATCACCCCAAGCAGTGTTAGAAGTTTTAAGTTAAAGGTTTCGGAAGCTAAAAGCGGAAGTATGATTTGATACTCCCGCTTTGGTTTCATCAGACTAGGTTAACCTTTTTGCTCAAGACCGGACAATGAGTGCTACATCATTGAGCAATGGTAGGATTGATGGACACTTTCACCACTTTATTTTTTTCTTCTTCCGCTTTCGGGAGAGTGAGATTGAGAATGCCATCTTTGTATTCAGCAGTCACGTTATTGTTATCAACCCGAACCGGTAGAGGAATAACCCGATGGAATTTACCATAACGGAACTCAGTGCGGGTAAATCCTTCTTCTTCGGTTTTAATTTCCGATTTCCTTTCACCATTAATGGTCAGACTATCGGCTGTTACTTCCAGGTTGAGGTCTTTGGCTTCCATACCAGGTATTTCCAGTTTAAGCTGAACTGCCTCTGGCGTTTCGGTCATTTCCGCCGCCGGGATGAAGGACAACCCCATTTTTTCGCCATCGCCTACATCAGTCGGCACAAGACGGTCAAACAAGCGATTCATTTCTTTCTGTAGGCTTTCTACTTCTCTGAAAGGCTCCCAACGTATAAGTGCCATATAAGTCACCTCCGAAGTTTTCTTAACGCTAGAGATGTTGGTTTATCTCTACACTTTTAGGATAGATAAAAGATTCTCTGACTGGGGTAGGGTTTTCGGTATTGAGTTTTTCCAGATTCCCGTACTATCTCCTATACTAGAGCTAGGTGAAAAGGTTTTTCCCGGGGAAGTGGGAAGTGGGGAGTGGGTAGGGTTGATTCATGAATCAACCCCACCATGAATCAACCCTACCATGAATCAACCCCACCATGAATTAACCCTACTATGAATTAACCCTACTATGAATTAACCCTAGGGGAGTGGGGGGTTTTCTCAGTGAACTGATAACTGATAACTGATAACTGACTCCACCAACAGACTTTTTCAGTAAACCCTAATTATCTACTGATGAATAATTAAACTTTCTAAACTGGTTTGTAAATCTTGGGTTAATTGGGCTACGGCCGAGCGTCGATCGCTTTTATAATCGCCATAGCGCTCGGATACGCAAATAGGCTTACCAATAGTTATTATCGCTTTTTGTTGACCAATTTGGGGACGGAAAAAGGGATTACCTCCCTTAATTCTTGTCACTAAATCCCAGAGCAATAAAATTGTCTCAGCGAATCTTTCTACGGTGGGTTTTTCTTTTACATAATAACCGGTTACTGACACGAAACTTTCGACAATTCTCATGTGCCACATTTTTAAATTAGCTTCATCAGCCAGGCGATCAGCTAATCCTAATTCAAGGGGAGAAATCGAATAACTGGGTTTTAATTCTTGGCGATAAATGCGTTCCCATCCTGCTTGTTCTAAACGACGACAGCGATCGATCACATTACCATTATGAGAAAGATTAAAATACTTTTCTACGGTTTGTAGGGCCACATCTAATAAATTGGCTAAACGTTTGGCTATGGTTTCGTTTGGATCATCGCCATTGGCAGGTACTACAGGCAAAGATTGATAGTAGAAATCTCGATAAAAATCCTCCATTAAGGATAATAATCTTTCTCCTAACCGAAAAAGACGCTCGTATAAAACCTTTTCTTCTAGGGATGAATTCGGGATTGATTCTAAACCGCTATCGGTTTCTAAATTAGTTAAAATTTGCTCGATTTCTTGCCACACTGGAGTCAGATAAAAATACTGAATACCAATAGGTAAAATAATTACTTCCTGCTGTTGTTTAGCTTTTCTGACATCATCCACACCCCAAAAAGCCAATTGAGAAATACCCGGTTCAATAGCACTAACAAGCTCATTATGTCCGTTAGTTGCCCCTTCCGGAGCGGCGGCTAAAGGATAATCTCCTTCTAATAATAAACGACGAGCCGAACGCAATCCGATTAAATCGGCTTTTCCCCGTTGAATTGGTGTGCCACCTAACTTAGAATATAACCATCCTACCCTTTCTCCAGCCCATAAAGGAATCCCTCGATCGTACATAAAATGAGCGTGAATTGGGGCTGGTAATTTTATTCCTAACTCTTGGGCTTTTTTGGGTACTAATTTCCACAAAAGATAGGCCATACAGTAGGGATCGTTAATACTGGGATGACGAAAAGCAAGCAGTAAACGGACTTTTTTCTCTTGACTTTTTTGATAAAATGTGATTAAAGTTTCTAGATTGGCGGCGGAAATTTCTCTTAAGTTGGTTTGAGTTTGTAACCAGAGAGGTAAAAAGATTTGACATCCCTTTAAAAGTAAGAGATTAAGGTCAGGGGGGATAAATTCGAGGGGGGGTTGTGCGCCCAAAGATAGATTAGACATACAAGTAGTCGTGCCAAATAAATTTCCTAGTTGAGACTCCGAGACAGGTATCAGATTTTAGTTTTCAGTTCATTGTTTACTGTTTACTGTTTACTGTTTAAGGAAGAATAAAAGAAAACTCTGATCAATAATTACCCACTGGCCAAAAGGTAATCACAGCAGCAAACAGGTGTCGAGCTAGATTTCAAATACACTGGGATTGCAGGCTCCCTCAACCGTGAAAGGAGAAATTAACCGACTTTGAGCGAGGAGGAACAGGAGCAGTTTACCTCCTCACCTAAACAAATACATCTATACTATAGCTCTATCCCCATTTCTCGCAAACGAGCCGCCAGCTGTTGAGAACGCTGTCTTTCCGCTTCCAGAGCTTGCTGAGTAGCATTTAATTGCTCCTGTGCCGCAGCCGCTTGCTCCTGTGCCGCCGCCGCTTGCTCTTGTGCCGCTTCTTCTGGTAAGGGGATTAAATTGCCTTCCGGGTCATAAAATCTCGCCCAAATTGCCGTTTCTCGGTCAATAGTCCCCTCCCAAGTCCCCAACCAATAGCCTAAAGTTTCACACCATAACCAGCCGCGCTCGTTTCGTTCTAAAGAATGGTAGCGTTGGTCAGCCCCTAAATGCCATCCTTGTAAAGAATTGGCATCAAAAGGATCGTAGATGAAATAATCTGGCGTACGGAAGGTTCGCTCATAAATTGCCTTTTTTCGCACTTTATCGGTTCTGGCGGTACTAGGAGAGGTTAATTCTACGATAACGTCGGGATAACGTCCCTCTTCTTCCCAAATTACCCAACCCTGTCGCTCTCTGCTGCCATCG
>NZ_JADBSZ010000089.1:0-36517 GCF_020246425.1 Microcystis sp. M079S1 | reverse complement strand
GTCTGCTGAAAAAGTTTGTTGGTGGGGGCAGGGTGTGGGGTGTAGGGTGTAGGGTGTGGGGTTTTACCGATTTTGAGGGGGTCAATTACCTAATTTTCAGGGAAAAAGTACCTGAATTTTACCCCCGATCCCTCCAATGGTCGGCACTTTTTGAGGTCAAAAAAGTCTAAAAGCCTTATCCAACAAGGTTTTTAGATTTATTCAGCAAACCCTAATTAAATTATCTCTCGACTGATAGGAGTTAACCGCAATGACAGCAGAAACCCTTGCCTATTCCCTCGAATCTGTCCTCAAGGAAATTAAAGATTAAAGATTAAAGATGGTATTAAAAGTGTTGATCGAAAGCTAGACCCTTTCCAGAAAGATGTTGACCAAAAGCTAGACAATCTCGAAAAAAGTTTTGACCAAAAGCTAGATAATCTCGAAAAAGGTTTCGAGCAAAAGCTAGAAACCTTACAGAAAAATGTCACCGATGTCAAGATAGGACTAGCAACTTTAACAGAGAAAGTCGATAGTATGGATAATCGACTGATCAAGGTGGAAGGAACCCAAAGTAACCAAATTTGGACATTAATAACTCTCTTGAGTGGTTCCTTGATTGCTGTGGGGTTCCGTGCTTTTTTTATGGGCAACAATCCCTAGGCGATCGCTGTAGAGTAACGAGACTTTCTCGCTTGTACCACCCGACACGCTGCCCCCAGGAAAAACTTTTTCGGCAAGCCCCTGTTTTTTTATACACTTTTACTAAATAGTTTGAGTTATAAAATAACCGGCATGACTCAACCCACACCGCGCCCTAGTGTCTTAATTGTCGATGATTTGCCCAATAATGTGCGGCTATTGTCGATTATGCTCACCGAGAAGGGATATCAGGTACGCAAAGCGATTAATGGACAGATGGCCCTGAATACAGTGCGATCGCTAATTCCCGATCTGATCCTCCTCGATATTAATATGCCCGATCTCAATGGTTATCAAGTTTGTGAACAGTTAAAAGCTGATGAAAAAACCAGAGAAATTCCCGTGATTTTTATCAGCGCTCTTGATGATGTCTTAGATAAAGTCAAAGCTTTTCAAGTGGGAGGTGTCGATTATATTTCTAAACCTTTTCAAGGGGAAGAAGTGATGGCCCGCATTGAAAATCAATTAACTATTTGCCGTCAAAAAAAACAACTACAAAACGAAATTAAAGAACGTCAAAAAACTGAAGAAACTTTAGAAATTTATCTTCATGCTGTCTCTCACGATCTCCGCAATCCCGTGATCGGGATGTCAATGATCTTAAATAATTTAATTAAAAATTCTCAGGGAGAAACTAAAGAAGTATCCCTGAAGATTTTACAACAGATGGCCAACAGTTGCGAGCGACAATTAACTTTAATTGATTCTCTCGTCGAAACCCGACAAAATGATCTTTGGGGAGTTTCCCTAGAACTAAAGCCTTTATCTCTCTACGAAATCGGTCAACAAATCGGTCAGGAATGGGAGTTAAGATTAAAGGAAAATCAAGCAACTTTAATTAATAATTTTTCCCCCGATTTACCCTTAGTTAATGCCGATGCTCACCATCTCTGGCGAGTTTTTGAGAATTTATTAGCCAATGCCCTTAAACACAATCCCCAAGGGATAATTATCACTTTATCCGCTAGACTAGAGGGCAATTATCTCCGGTGTACTATTGCCGATAATGGGGTGGGAATTAGCGAAACCCAGAGAAAACAATTATTCGATCGCTATCAACGAGGCAATAATAACAATCAGATTAGTTTAGGACTAGGTTTATATCTATGTCGTCAAATTATCCATGCTCACGGAGGCGAAATTGGCATTATGAATAATGACGAAAAAGGTTCACAATTTTGGTTTACTTTGCCCTACTAAGCTGTTGACTAAGTAGGTAGATGTTAAAAACTTTCAGACACCCCCCTTATCAAGGGGGGATTAAGGGGGGATCTATCTTCAATTTAATTATAACCAGCTACTTATCTACATTACTCGTTAAGACTGTCTATGAGCAGGAAGAGCCAGTTTGAGCATTTGTTTTTTCCTGTTACCGGGGAAAGAAAGGGCTAAGATCTATTTAGATCAACTATCTTCACTTGCCATGGCCGCTAATGCCGACTATTCTGCCCATTCTAGCCTTAACTTGCAACAACCTTGGCATACCTATCCGGTGGAAACCACCCTATCTATCCTCGGTAGTTCGGCTGTTAATGGCCTCAATAGGGAGCAAATCGCCGAAAGAATTAAATATTATGGCAAAAATGAACTACAAGAACGTCCAGGGCGCAGTAATTGGCAAATTCTCCTAGATCAGTTTACCAATATTATGCTCCTCCTCTTAATTGCCGTGGCCATAATTTCCGGAGGACTAGATTTACTGGCATTACAGCGCGGTCATCTGGCTAAAATTGGTGTTCCCTTCAAAGATACGATCGCTATTTTAACAATTGTCATCCTCAATGGTATCCTCGGCTATCTGCAAGAAAGTCGCGCCGAAAAAGCTCTGGCCGCTTTAAAAAAACTTTCCTCTCCCCAAGTTAATGTTATCCGCGAGGGCCAACGCACAGAAATAGACGCGGTTAATCTCGTCCCCGGGGACATCATGCTGATTGAAGCGGGAACCCAAATCAGCGCCGACGGCCAAATTATCGAAGCTTTTAACCTGCAAATTCGCGAATCGGCCTTGACAGGAGAGGCAAATAGTGTTAATAAATCCGCCTCCATTGACCCCTTAGACAGGGATACTCCCCTTGGCGATCGCTTAAATTTTGTCTTTACCGGAACAGAGGTACTGCAAGGCCGGTCCAAGGTCATCGTTACCAATACGGGGATGACCACGGAATTAGGCAAAATCGCTCAAATGTTAGCAACAGTCGGCAATGAACCCACTCCTCTCCAAAAAAGAATGACTCACTTGGGTAATGTCCTTGTTGCTGGTTCTCTCATTCTAGTGGCCCTAACTATTACCATCGGCCTGATCAATGCCGGTTGGTCGGCCCTAGAGGAATTAGTGGAAGTTTCCCTTAGTATGGCAGTAGCCGTCGTTCCCGAAGGATTACCCGCAGTTATCACCCTAACTCTCGCCCTAGGTACCCAACGCATGGTCAAACGTCAGGCCTTGATTCGCAAACTGCCGGCAGTAGAAACCCTTGGTTCCGTTAATGTGATCTGTTCCGACAAAACTGGGACGCTAACGGAAAATAAAATGACCGTGCGGGAGATAGAGACAATTAATCGCAATTTTTCGGTGACAGGGGAAGGATATAGCCCAAAAGGACAATTTTTAGACTCCGAGCAACGGGCGATCGATCCCAAAACCGATCTAGAATTACATCATCTTTTAATTGCCAGTATCCTCTGCAACGATGCCAGTTTAGACCTCGATAACGGTCACGATAGCATTTTAGGCGATCCCACGGAAGGAGCCTTATTAGTTTTAGGGGCGAAAGCGGGCTTAAATTTATCCCTAACCAAGCAAGAGTTCCCTAGAATCGCTGAAATCCCCTTTTCTTCTCAAAGAAAGCGAATGTCGGTCATTTGTCAAGGAGTCAATCCCGTACTATTTACCAAAGGTTCCCCGGAATTAATCCTTGAACAGTGTCTCTCCTATCAATCGGGATTAGAAAGTCTTCCTTTTGGGGATGGGGAAAAAGAAAAAGTCTTAGTCGCTAACAATGCTATGGCTAACAGGGGTTTGCGAGTCTTAGGATTAGCGTATAAAAACCTGATTTATCCACCAGAATCAACTGAAATCAGCGAAGATGCCCTAATTTGGTTAGGAATGGTCGGTATGATCGACGCAGCGCGACCGGAGGTACAAATCGCCGTGGCTAGGTGTCGAGAAGCGGGAATCCGTCCAATCATGATCACCGGCGATCATCAATTAACCGCTCTAGCGGTGGCTAAAAGTCTTGGTATTGCCCAAGCAGGAGCTTTAGTCATCTCAGGGCGAGAATTAGATAAATTATCACCAATTCAGCTAGAAAACATCATTGACAAAACTAACATCTATGCCCGTGTCTCCCCCGAACATAAATTAACTATTGTCCGCGCCTTGCAAAAAAAGGGTAAATTTGTTGCTATGACCGGAGATGGGGTGAATGATGCTCCGGCCCTGAAACAAGCAGATATCGGCATTGCCATGGGAATCGCCGGCACCGATGTCACCAAAGAGGCTAGTGATATGATTCTCCTCGATGATAATTTTGCCACTATCGTCGCTGCCACGGAAGAAGGGCGAGTGGTTTATAACAATATTCGCAGTTTTATTAAATATATTCTCGGCAGTAATATCGGGGAAGTGATTACTATCGCTGCTTCGCCTCTTTTGGGTTTAGCTACTCCTCTCACTCCCCTACAAATTCTCTGGATGAATTTAGTTACTGATGGTTTACCCGCGTTAGCTTTGGCAGTGGAACCCGCTTCTCCTAATATTATGCGTCGCCCTCCTTTTAGTCCCCAAGAAAGTATTTTTGCTCGCGGTTTGGGTAGTTATATTGTGAGAATTGGGATTATTTTTTCGATTATTAATATCACTCAAATGTTAATCGCTGTGCGCTTGGATCCGCTTTTTGGTAATACCGGTTCATGGAAAACTATGGTTTTTACTACTCTCTGTTTAGCTCAAATGGGTCATGCCATTTCCGTGCGATCGAGCGATCATCTTACCATAGAAATGAATCCTTTGACTAATCCCTATCTCTGGGTAGCAGTAACCCTGACGACAATTTTTCAACTGATGTTAATCTATGTTCCTGCTCTGCGGGATTTTTTCGGTACTCAATTTTTAACTAAAGAAGAATTATTAATCTGTTTGGGATTTAGTACCTTGTTATTCGTTTGGGTGGAGTTAGAAAAATTATTTACTCGTTGGTATCATCGGCGATAATCAGGGGGCTTTTTTCATTGTTCAGTAAACAGTGAATTGAAAACTCAAATCCCATAACTGATAAACCCCATCCACAGGGAAAACCGTAGTTTGGCTTTTTTAGCTACGATTCTTATATAGGGTTTGCGGCAAAAAGTACGGGCGAAGCATTCGGATAGAAAATCTACGGTTTCATCGATAGGTTATTGCCCGAATGCTTCGCCCCTACAGGACGCGGGCCGATGAAGACGCAAGGTTTTGAAGCACGATTCTCTCAAAATCTTGCACCTGTTTCCAGAGAAAAGCCAGAAAGCCCCTACCTTGCCTACATTTCACATTTATTCAGCA
This sequence comes from Microcystis sp. M079S1, assembly GCF_020246425.1. Classification (NCBI taxonomy): domain Bacteria; kingdom Bacillati; phylum Cyanobacteriota; class Cyanophyceae; order Chroococcales; family Microcystaceae; genus Microcystis; species Microcystis sp. M079S1. The sequence continues at coordinate 31,299 of NZ_JADBSZ010000089.1, read as the reverse complement.
AATCCTACATAGTAATAATTTTAAGGTTTAGTGCCTTGGCCGTGAAATTCCAGTTCTCTAGCTGATTGCGATTTGGCTTACTATTAAAAATTGTTTTGATCTAAGATTGAATCAGCAATATTTTATTGGGAGTATCAAACAATGGAACCAGTTTCTCTGATTGTCGCCGCCTTGACTGCCGGTGCGGTTGCTGCGGCTAAAGATACGGCGGAAAAAGGCGTTAAAGATACATATCAAGGTTTGAAAACCTTGATTAAGCGTAAGTTTACTAATGATGCTTTAGCACAGGCAATGGTAGAGGCAAAACCAGAGGATATCAAGAAAGCTGAAGGTTTGTTAAAAGATAAAATTGTCGAAGCCGGGGTTGATAAAGATAATGAAATCACTAAATTAGCCCAAGATTTACTAGACAAGCTCCAAGAACAACCCGGTGGACAACAAATTATCACCCAAAATATCAGTAATGTTAAATATGCTGCTACCTCTGGCACGGGTAATGCTAGTATTAGCGGCATCACCGAGCATGGCACATCTAAGGATGACTGAGACTGTATTTTAATTAATCAGGATGGTTGATATGTCAGAACCAAGCGAAATTCAACAAAATATTACAGAAGCTCAATATGCTGCTACCTCTGGGACTGGCAATGCAACCATCACGATTACCAATTACTATTATCGAGAAGAAGCAAGAATAGCCCCTGCTGATTCTGCCGATGTTGCCGATGATAAACTGCCCTGTCCCTATCGTGGCTTGTTTCATTTTGGGCCAGGAGATGCAGAATACTTTTTTGGGCGCAAAAGCTTTATTAAAACCCTATTTCAGGCAACCCAAACCCGTAATTTTATCCCCCTATTAGGTGCGTCGGGAAGTGGTAAATCCTCGGTGGTTTTTGCGGGATTAGTCCCAAAATTGCAACAAGAAAGTCACTGGCAGTTTACCCATTTTCGTCCTGGTTCTGACCCTTTTCATGCCCTAGCTTTAGCATTAGTTCCCCTTTATACAACTAATTTAAATGAGACAGAACGCCTCGCCCAAGCGCGTCAGTTAGCCAATTATTTGCGTGATGGCGATATTTCTTTAGCTGACGTTGTTGCCCAAATCCAACAGAATTATCCCAGTGAACGGGTGCTGGTAATTGCCGACCAATTTGAGGAACTTTATACCCTCTGTCCTGATGAAACAATCCGTCGTAATTTTCTCGATAAATTAACTACATCCCCTTTTGAAAGGGTAGGAATGGTGTTGGTATTAACGATGCGGGCGGATTTCTTGGGGAATGCTCTTTCCTATCGTCCCTTTGCTGATGTCTTGCAAAATACCGACTTGAAATTGGGGCCGATGAACCGAGAAGAACTCACAGAAGTTATTGAAAAACCGGCGCAAAAATTGGGGGTGACATTTGAAGCGGGACTGGTGGAGCGCATCCTCAATGATGTGGAGAGTGAGCCGGGGGATTTGCCATTACTAGAGTTTGCCTTAACGGAATTGTGGCAGCGGCGACAGGGCCAACAGTTAACCCATCTGGCATATACAGAAATTGGCCAAGTGCAGGGTGCTTTGGCCCGCCATGCCAATGAAGAATATGACAAGCTGAGTGAGGCGCAACGGAAAGAGGTGCGGCGCATTTTCATCCAATTGGTACGCCCAGGGGAAGGCACAGAAGATACGCGGCGGCTGGCGACAAAAGCGGAATTGGGGGCGGTAAATTGGGCGCTGGTGAAACAATTGGCGGATGCGCGTTTAGTTGTCACCAGTCGCAGTGAAGAGGCACAGGTGGAGACGGTGGAAGTGGTGCATGAAGCACTGATTCGCAATTGGGGGGAATTGCGGGGCTGGATGGACACAGACCGGGTTTTTCGCGCTTGGCAGGAGCGTTTGCGGGGGGCGATGGGGCAATGGCAAAAGACGCAGGGGGATGAAGGCTCATGGTTGCGCGGGGCGGCGTTGGCGGAGGCGGAAGAACAATTGAAGCAACGCCCAGAAGATATCAGCCAAAGTGAACAGGATTTTATCAGGCAGAGTCTCCAAGAGCGAGAACGGATAAAACAAGCCGAAGCAGCCCGCAGGCGGCGCGAAATTAGAACCGCTTGGGGGATTGCGGCGGGTTCCTTGGTGGCGGTGGTGGTTAGTACGGGATTGGGTTTGATGGCTTGGAAACAAACACAACAAGCGGAACTCAATCTGGCAAATGCTCGCGGGTTTTCTTCCTTGTCTTTGTTTGATAGAGGAAAAGAATTAGATGCTTTCGTTGAAGCAATTAAGGCAGGAAAAACTCTACAAAAGCAGCAGGCATCCGACAAGGAGGTGATGAATGCCTTACAGGAACTTCTCAACCGGAAAAGTGAACGCAATCGCTTAGAAGGGCATGGTAGCTATGTCCATAGCGTTAATTTTAGTCGTGACGGCAAGACTTTGGTGAGCGGTAGTGATGACAAAACTATCAAACTCTGGAATGTAGAAACAGGCCAAGAAATCCGTACCCTCAAGGGGCATGGTGGCCCTGTCTATAGCGTTAATTTTAGTCGTGACGGCAAGACTTTGGTGAGCGGTAGTGATGACAAAACTATCAAACTCTGGAATGTAGAAACAGGCCAAGAAATCCGTACCCTCAAGGGGCATGGTGGCACTGTCTATAGCGTTAATTTTAGTCGTGACGGCAAGACTTTGGTGAGCGGTAGTGATGACAAAACTATCAAACTCTGGGATGTAGAAAAACCCCAAGAAATCCGCACCCTCAAGGTGCATGAAGGCCCTGTCTATAGCGTTAATTTTAGTCGCAACGGCAAGACTTTGGTGAGCGGTAGTGGTGACAAGACTATCAAACTCTGGAATGTAGAAACAGGCCAAGAAATCCGTACCCTCAAGGGGCATGGTGGCCCTGTCTATAGCGTTAATTTTAGTCACGACGGTAAGACTTTGGTGAGCGGTAGTGGTGACAAGACTATCAAACTCTGGAATGTAGAAAAACCCCAAGAAATCCGCACCCTCAAGGGGCATAATAGCCGTGTCAGAAGCGTTAATTTTAGTCGCGACGGCAAGACTTTGGTGAGCGGTAGTTGGGACAACACCATCAAACTCTGGAATGAGTCAACAGGCCAAGAAATCCTCACCCTCAAGGGGCATGAAGGCCCTGTCTGGAGCGTTAATTTTAGTCCTGACGAGGGCAAGACTTTGGTGAGCGGTAGTGATGACGGGACTATCAAACTCTGGAATGTAGAAATAGTCCAAACCCTCAAGGGGCATGATGACCTTGTCAATAGCGTTGAGTTTAATCCTGACGAGGGCAAGACTTTGGTGAGCGGTAGTGATGACGGGACTATCAAGCTCTGGGATGTAAAAACAGGCGAAGAAATCCGCACCCTCCATGGGCATGATTACCCTGTCAGAAGCGTTAATTTTAGTCGCGACGGCAAGACTTTGGTGAGCGGTAGTGATGACAAGACTATCATACTCTGGGATGTAAAAACAGGCAAAAAAATCCACACCCTCAAGGGGCATGGTGGCCTTGTCAGAAGCGTTAATTTTAGTCCCAACGGCGAGACTTTGGTGAGCGGTAGTTGGGACGGTACTATCAAACTCTGGAATGTAAAAACAGGCAAGGAAATCCCCACCTTCCATGGCTTCCAGGGGCATGATGGCCGTGTCAGAAGCGTTAATTTTAGTCCCGACGGCAAGACTTTGGTGAGCGGTAGTGATAACAAGACTATCACACTCTGGAATGTAGAGACAGGCGAAGAAATCCACACCTTCGAGGGGCATCATGACCGTGTCAGAAGCGTTAATTTTAGTCCCAACGGCGAGACTTTGGTGAGCGGTAGTTATGATAAGACTATCAAACTCTGGGATGTAGAAAAACGCCAAGAAATCCACACCTTCAAGGGGCATGATGGTCCTGTCAGAAGCGTTAATTTTAGTCCTAACGGCAAGACTTTGGTGAGCGGTAGTGATGACAAAACTATCAAACTCTGGAATGTAGAAAAACGCCAAGAAATCCGTACCCTCCATGGGCATAATAGCCGTGTCAGAAGCGTTAATTTTAGTCCCAACGGCAAGACTTTGGTGAGCGGTAGTTGGGACAACACTATCAAACTCTGGAAGGTAGAAACAGACTCGAATTTATTGAATTTAGATGCTTTAATGGGGCGTAGTTGCGATTGGGTGCGGGTTTATTTGCACAATCCTAATTCTGATGTTAGGGAGGAGGATAGGGGTTTGTGTGATGGGATTGGTACAAAAAATTATCGGACTAAGAAGATTTGGTCATGACTTTCACGAAAGAATAGAGCTAACCAGCTAGGGTAAAATTAGGGTTTCGGCTTATCCTCAACTCAGGTTAACTAGGAATAGGCCGATTTATCTTGCTAAGGCTATATTTTGAGCAACTTTTGTCAACTTAGCCACAAACAGAAACATCAATCGTAGGGTGCGTTAGCCAAAGCGTAACGCACCCATTTAATAATTAAGTTGGTGCGTGGGGTGCGGATTATTAATTGGTTTTTTCTCAGAGATTATCGCCGCAAACACGCACCCTACAAGAATTTATAAAACTAAAATCAACACAGATAAATGTATTAGTCATGATTTTCTCTATCACAATTTCTTCCATCAATTGCCGATCTCTTTCTTCTCTCAACCGCTTGGATAACCGAGAAATAACCCGTTTAAAGTCATATCCCCCCGTAAGCAAAACTAGCTCGACTTTTGTGCTTTTCTAAGCATACTGCCTAGTCAGGTTAAATAAAACTAAAGCTATTGAGAGAGAAATAAAAATCTACACTTCAACCAAATGAACCCAACTTAGAGAAGATTTAACGCTGTTAAATAAGCGTTTATCGCTAGGGTATAAATTTGCTTGAAATCGTTGAGCTAATACTAGATAATGGGCATCATAAGTAGCAGGAAGATTCAAGGTTTGCGAAATTTCTATTGCTTGGTAATGGAGGTAATGATCTCCATGAAACTGAATGGGTAAATCTAAGACTTCTGTAAGGAGGGTTTGCGCTTCCGTCTCCAAAATTTGACCAGCTTTTTTCAGACGATAAAATACGTTAGTGACTTCGTAACATAATAAAGTTGGTGCAATCACTAAATTTTCCTCGGTCATCCATTTTTGCCAGAGTTGACTGTACATTGTTACAGAAGGTTCAACCGTTGTTAAACGAACTATAAAACTAGAATCAACACAGATAAATGTATTAGTCATTATTTTATCTATTCACTCACAATTTCTTCCATCAATTGCCGATCTCTTTCTTCTCTCATTTGATGAATAATTTCAGTAACATCGGTTTTAAATGGTTTTCCCTGACGACGTTCATAAATGGCTTTTCGAGTTGCGTCAATTCGTTCTAATGCAATTTCCCAAGAGGGGTGATCTTTGAGTTTTTTTCCTAACAATTCTTGTTCTTCTAGGGACAAGGATTTAATTGCCTTAACTAGAGATTCCACGAGTTGAATATTCATTTTTTTTACATCTTTGACTAAAATTATCGGTGTTTATGAAGAGTTATTATAGCCTAGTCTTTGAATTATAACAAAGAGAGGCAAACTCCGTCATTTACGTCCCCAATTCATCATCAATCAAAGTTTACCGTTTGGATAACCGAGAAATAACCCGTTTAAAGTCATATCCCCCCGTAAAAAAAATTAGCCCGACTTTTTTAACAATTGTCGGCAAAATTTTGCTTGCTTTTTTCACGGCTTTTTGCCATAATATTTTTATAAGACTTTATATATAATGGAGTGGTGGAGTCCACCGAAAAATGCACTGATTCCCATTATAAGAAAAGTATAACCGAAGCCGCCGCCCAAGTCAAGGGATTACTCCTCTTTTTTTTGAGAAGTTTTCAAAGAAAAAAAATCAAAGAGGCTGCCGGAGATATTCGGTTTTTCTTCACTATTTGGGCGAAAAAACCCTTTTAGGATGCCTATAATAGGAGAGAGAAAGGGTTAAAAACTAAAAAAAAATGGCGGAGAGAGTCCAGAAAATCCTTGCCCAGTGGGGAATTGCCTCCCGAAGAAGGGCGGAGGAGATGATCGTAGCCGGCCGGGTGAGACGGAATGGCAAAATCGTGCAGTTAGGAGAAAAAGCCGACCCCGAAAAAGATCACCTAGAAATAGACGGAAAAAAAATTGAACCGGCCAATCGTCCCAAAAGATTGTATATACTGGTCAACAAACCCATTGGTGTGGTTTCTACCTGTAGGGATCCACAAAACCGGCCGACGGTAATTGACCTTTTGCCCGACTCCCTCGCCAGCGAGACGGGGTTACATCCCGTAGGCAGGTTGGACATCAACACCACTGGGGCTTTACTCCTCACCAACGACGGTCAACTGACCCTCACCCTCACCCATCCCCGTTATCATTTGCCCAAAACCTATCGGGTTTGGCTAGATGGCGCGATTGATAGACTTGCTCTCCAGCGTTGGCGAGAAGGTATCCTCTTAGAGGGAAAAAAAACCTTACCCGCACAGGTTGAGATACTCAAGCAAACCGACCAAAAAACCCTACTAGAAGTTATTTTAGTGGAGGGAAGAAATCGGCAGATTCGCTCTGTAGCCGAAGAATTAGGTTATCACGTCCTGAAACTTCATCGCAGTGCCATCGGTCGTATTCAACTAAACTCCGGTAATAATTCCCCCTTACCCTTGGGTCATTACCGTTTTTTAACCCTTGATGAACTGAAATATTTAAAGAACCAGATTAACTAAGCTGAAAGTCAGCCCCTAATAGCGATATGTTTCGCCTTCTCCAATCACAACTTGATCCCCAGCATAAACAGCGCACCAAATTACTGGAAATCGGCGTTTATTTGCAAAAAAATCGCCTAGAACAGTCCCTTTCTCTCGAGGACATTGCCCAGAAAACCCTAATCCCGCGCCATCGCCTAGAAGCGCTGGAAGCGGGGGATTTGGAGTCATTGCCCGAACCGATTTATATTCGTTGGTTAATCAAACAATTTGCTGATAGTCTGTCCCTGGATGGTGAGACGATTAGCCGACGTTTTCCCACCAAGGTCAATAACTTTTTTAGGGGAACAAAACCGTCTTTATCGCTGCCGAGTCTTCAAATTCGCCCGATTCATCTCTATTTTCTCTATTTAATCTTAGTTATTGGTTCCGTACAAACCCTATCCCACGTCCTGCAAAAATCGGTACTGCAATCGAATCGCCTACCGCCGCCTTCCTTGCCACAACAGCAAATTGTCCAACCGAAAAGCAATCCCCTTCAACCGGTAGCCAACAAAACCAGCAATAATCAGCAGCTGGTGGTGGGGGTAAAACTGGAGGATGACTGCTGGCTGCGGGTGGTGGTGGATGGCAAGACAGAATTTGAGGGTGTACTGCCCCAAGGAAGCCATCGCACTTGGCAAGCAAACCGAGAATTAACCGTGAGGGCGGGTAATGCCGGCGGGGTTTACGTTGCCGTTAATAATGCCCATGCTAAACAACTGGGGCAACCGGGCAAGGTCGAGGAAGTCACCTACCGGGCAAATTGAGCTAATTTATGCAAAAGGTTTTTTCACCCCTCGATCGCCTTCAGGGAGGGTTAATCGGGGCATATATTGGGGAATCCTTGCATAATCAGCCCCTAATACCAGCCTTTAACTATGAGGCGACACCGAGGACGATCCTGCTTTTGCAAGCTCTGCAATCTCAGGAGGATTTTCCCCTTGCGATCGCAGCCAAGCAGCAGTCGGAATCGGCGTTATTATTTGTGCTGTTGCCGGAGATTTTAACCTGGCCCGACCATGGGGAACGTTGGCAAGCTAGATTAAATTTTTGGCTGAAAAAGGGCTTAATTTCCGAGTTAACCCGACAAGAAGCGATAATTTGGGGAGAGGCTGTAGGTCTGTTATTACGGGGAAAAAGGCCTTTAAATCAGTTAATAGGGCAATTGCTAACTATTAACCCCAAGAATAAGCTATTAGAGCAGATTCAGTCAGCTTTAGGGCAAAATCATCCCTTAGAGTCCATTTTATCGGCTTGGGCGAAAGATAGCTCCCCTTTAGGAATTGCGATTGCAGCTTCTCTCTATACCTTTCTGCAAACGAACGAGGATTTCGCCGTTAGCGTGCGTCGCGCTAATTCTAGTCCCTATCAACGGCAATTAACCACCACTTTAGCGGGAATTTGGGCGGGATTGTACAACGGTATCGAGGGGATTCCCCTAGCTTGGCGGCAAAATTTGCCGAAAGAGCCAGTTAAACAGCAATTAATCGATAAAGCTGGGGAAATCTATCGAATTTCCCTGGGCATATCTTCTCATCTTGTCCTATCTCCTTATACTGCCGTCGCTTACGGGGGAACAATCCAGCCCCGTCCTAGCTTAAAATTGGTCTCTCAAGATAAGTAGGGTTTGCTGAAAAAGTTTTTCCTGGTGTGGGGTGTGGGGTGTGGGGTGTGGGGTGTGGGGTTTTACCCATTTTCACCTGGTCAATTACCTAATTTTCAGGGAAAAAGTCCCTGAATTTTCCCCCAATCACTCCAAAGGTCGGCACTTTTTGAGGTCAAAGAAGTCTAAAAGTCTTATCCAGCAAGGTTTTTAGATTTATTCAGCAAACCCTACTTAGTTTGAAAGATATTTTGTACCATTTTTTTATCCAAACCCGCGGCAATTTTATCTAATTCTGCTATTTCCCCACTGTCTAAACTCCATCCTAAAGCCCCTAAATTATCCTCAGCTTGCCGAACATTTTTAGCTCCGGGGATAGGAATTGTTCCCTTACAGATACACCAATTTAAAGCAACTTGGCTAATGGTTTTATTTTTAGCTTGGGCGATAACTTCTAGACAACTTATCAGAGGCGAAATAGCGGGAATTAATTGACTAAAAAGGAAGCGACGTAATCCTGGAGGTAAGTTTTTATTATCTCGATATTTCCCCGTTAATAACCCCAAAGCTAAGGGACTATAGGCAATAATTTTAATGCCCAATTGATCACATAGTTCCTTTAATCCTAAGTCAGTGAGAGGATAGGTAGAAAGGAGAGAATACTGTACCTGTAAGCTGGTAATAGGAATGCCGCGACTGGCAAACTTTTGATAGGCAGACTTCAATCTTTTCGGTCCAAAATTGGATAAACCGACTCCTTTAACTAACCCCTTTTCCAGACAATCCCCCAATCCGTCTAATAATCCACTCTCCTGCCATGGCGCATAATTGCCTGTTGACCAGTGCATTTGCACTAAATCCACCGGGCGACCCAATCTGGTTGCCGAAGCTTGACAAGCTTTCACCATGGCATGACGGGTTAAACGCCAAGGATAAGGGGCGAGTTTGGTGGCAATACGGATATTATCGGCGTTATAACCGCTATATTCCCCTGTAAAGCGTCCTAATAGCTTCTCACTCTGTCCGTTGAGTTTGCCTGTGCCGTAGGAGTCTCCCGTATCAAATAGGGTGACACCCCGCTCGACGCAGAGATTAAAAACCGCTTGTAACTGGCTATCCATACTCTCATCATAACCCCAGAGAAGACGATTTCCCCAGGCCCAAGTACCGCAGCCCATGGGGGGAAGAGATAGAGTTTTATCTGTGACTGTTAAGGGATTCATGGGTCAGTTTCTCTGGGTTTTTTCTCAAGCTTTCAGAGAGATATTTTACTACTAAATCTGGTTATTAAAGACTGATTATTTATTCCCCTTTTTGACTTTTGCATGAGTAGAAAACGGGTTTCTCCGAGAAACCCGTTTTCTGTACTAAATCGACTTGGGTTTTTGTTTAACAAATAATCCCCGCAACCAATAGTAAAAACTATCGATATAAGTAAAGATTACCGGCACAACCACCAAAGTTAACAGGGTGGAAGTGGTAAAACCCCCAATAACAGCAATTGCCATCGGTGCGCGAATTTCACCATCTGCACCCAAAGCTAAAGCAATCGGTAACATCCCGGCAATTGTGGAAACGGAGGTCATAATAATTGGTCGTAAACGAGAGACTCCCGAATCAATCATCGCCTTAAATTGCGGTTTCCCTGACTCAATGCCACTCAGGGCAAAATCTACTAACAGAATCGCATTTTTAGTGACTAATCCCATCAGTAAAACTATGCCAATTAAAGCGTATAAACCTAACTCTTTTTGGGTAATTAAAAGAGCGATTAAAGTACCACCAATCGATAAAGGAAGGGAAGTTAAAATCGCTAGGGGATAGAGAAAATTGTTATACAATAAGACCAGAATCCCATAGATAGAAATAATTGCTAAACTTAACGCCCCCAAAAAACGAGCAAAGATATCGCGCATAATACGAGCATCACCAAAGGGTTCTTCTGTCACCTCTGGGGGTAGGTTTTTCATGATTGGTAAAGCGCGAATTTGTGTCACCGCACTTCCCAAAGAAACTCCCTCTAAATTAGCTCCAATATTAACCTGACGTTGACGGTTAAAGCGTTGAATTTCCGCAGGTCCACTACCTAAGCTAATTGTCGCCACCGAGTTAAGCGGGACTAACGTCCCATTACTGCTAGGAACGCGCAAATTTTGCAGAGTTTCTATCTCGCTGCGACCATCGTTGGCAATTTTCACCCGGATGGGAATTTGTCGGTCAGCAAGGTTAAATTTAGCTAAATTAAACTCATTATCGCCGATTAAAGCTAAAGACGCAGTACGGGCGATCGCTCTGACCGAGACTCCCTGATCGGCAGCCCGGACAGGATCCGGTTGAATAATGATCTCCGGTTTAACTAAACTTACCCCAGAACTGACCTCGACAAAACCGGGTAAAGCCCGCATTTCTCGCTCTAATTTTTGGGCAGTTTGGGTTAAAATATCGCCATTTTCACTTTTTAAAATAATAGCGACATCCTTAGTGCTTCCTGCTCCCCCCTGCGCCCGAAAACTAACTCTAGCACCAGGTATCTTCTGGAAATCCCGGCGGGTTTGTTCCTCAAATTGCCGTTGAGTTAGCGATCGCTGTTCCTTAGGAACTAAATTAACATATATTAACCCCGTATTTACCCGTCCCGAATCTCCCGGAATAGCCAAAACATTAGCGACGGCGGGATTTTTTTGCAGTAAACTATTCACCTGATTAGCCACGGCAACAGTATCATTCAAAGTCGCACCGGGAGGCAATTCTAGGCTGATTGTACTTAATCCAGTATCCCCGGAACTAAATAATCCTTTCGGAATCAAGGGAACTAACTGTAAACTACCGATAAAAAAGGCCAAAGCCGCCAATAAAGTCAGGATTCGATGACGTAGGGACCAAGTTAACAAACTTTTGTAGGGACGAAAACGGGGGCGCGAGGAGGGATTATCATCACCAGTTTTGAGCTTTTTCGGCTGTAGAATATAGGCACTTAACATCGGGGTGACGGTGACAGCGATCAAACTGGAAAATAGGGTAGAAACCGCCACAGTAACGCCGAAAGGTTGAAAGAATTGCCCCGGCACACCGCCCATAAAAGCAACCGGCAGGAATACCGCTATAATTGCCGCAGCACTGGCTAAAACGGCTAATCCAATCTCTTTTGAGGCATCAAAGGCCGCTTGCAAGGGTTTTTTACCCATAGCTAAATGTTGATCGATGTCCTCCACCATACACACCGCATCATCCACCAGATTACCCAAGGCTAAAGCTAACGCCAGTAGGGTCATACCGTTAAGAGTATAATTTAGGGACTGCATCACCCAAAAAGTCGGGAAAATCGACAAAGGCAGGGCCAAACCCGTGATAATCGTGGCGCGCCAATTGCCTAAAAATAGACCCACCGTGATCACCGTCATCATACAACCAATCAGGAGATCGCTCAGAAGGCTTTCGTAACTAGCACGAATTGAGTCGGCACGGGTAAAAATTAATTGAAATTTAATATCTTCGGGCAGTTTTTTCTTTAAATTCTCGATTTCTTGACGTACTGCTGTTTCTACCGTGACCAAGGTGCTGCCAGTCCCCCGTAAAATCGAAAAACCCACCACTGGCTGCCCATCTAAGAGGGCCATTTGTCGGGGATCGCTGGAACTATCACTAACTGTCCCTAAATTGCTTAAGGGGACGGTATCACCGTTAGGTAAAGAGATTTGATAATTTCTTAAATCTTCGATCGTTTCAGCGCTGCCGAGGGTGCGGACAGTTTGTTCACTGCCACCGATTTCCGATCGCCCTCCGGGTAAATTAATATTAAAACTACGGATTTGGTCATTAACCGCCGTGGCCGTGATACCGTAGGCGATCAGACGACCGGGATCTAAATCTACACGCACTTCTCGATCGACTCCCCCAACGCGATCAACTCGTGCTACCCCCGGCACTCCCGTTAAAGCGCGGCCGATTTGACGATCGACTAGATCACTTAATTCGGCGATCGATCTTTTCGGGGAGGAGATGGTATAGTTCATCACCGCCCCCCCGGCAAATTCTAAACGTTGGACAATTGGATCATTAGTATCTTGGGGTAAATCCTGCCGAATTTGTGCTATGGCATTACGCACATCATTGGTAGCGCGATCGCTGTTAGTGCCAAGGATAAAGTTAACGGTGGTGGTGCTGCTGCCTTCGTTGATGGTAGAAGTAATTTGATCGATATTACCCAAAGCAGCCACCGCATCCTCGACTTTTTTGGTGACTTGGGTTTCCAATTCCTCTGGACCGGCGCCGGGTTGATTAACGGTGATAATCACGGCCGGAATGTCAATATTAGGAGAGCGATCGATCCCTAATCCTAGAAAGGCAATGTATCCCATTAAGGCCATAACCAGGGAGATCAGGATCGTCGGAATGGGATTTTTGATAGACCAATTAGAAATATTAAAAGCCATAATTTCAGTTATCAGTTATCAGTTATCAGTTATCAGTTATCAGTGGGTAAGTTATCAGTTACCAGATGTGAGTTTTCAGTTACCGGTTATCAGTTATCAGTTTTTGGTTTTTGGTATTTTCTTGGCAGGTTTTTAGAATAGCCCAAAGCATTTTACCAATTTCCTCCGCATCATCATTGATACTTTGAAAGGCTCTTTCCTCTATGTAATTCGTGTCTTTCAATAGAGACAGCCAATACTTTGTTTCTAGACATTCCTTATAAGCTATTGACATTTTAGCTCGAAAATCAGCTTGAGAAATAGCTCCATTAGCCTCGGCATGTTAGCCCCGATTGAAGTGCCACTCCTTAATAGCTGTTTTGACAAAACATATTCTTGTTTAGTCTCACACAAATATTTATAGCCTTTAACAATCCTAATGGCAAATTTATAAGCTTTATCATAAACTTTACTCTCCATCCGTTTGCCCCGCTACCGATCACTGATTACTGATTACTGTTTACTGATTACTGTTTACTGATCACTGATTACTGATTACTGATCGCTGATTGCCGTAATTTTGTCGCCATCACCGAGATAGGCTGCCCCTTTGGCCACAATGCGATCGCCTGCTTGTAAACCGGTGAGAATTTCCACGCGGTTATTGGGCATAATTTGACCTAATTGCACAGTTTTGGCGGTAACGGTGTTATCAGGTTCAACTAAATAAACTAGAGCTTGATTATCTTTTTGAGGTAAAACTGCGGTCATGGGGACGGTTAAACTATTGCTAGTATTCGTCACGATCGCACCTCGTAAAAACATCCCCGGTTTTAACCCTGTATTGTCGGTTAAATCGACTTTAACCGTTGCCTGACGGGATGCCTCATCGACGATGGGATTAATTTCCCGCACCTGTCCCGATAATTTTAAACTGGTATTAGCATCGGAAGTGATAGTAACGGGCGCTCCGACGCGGATTAAGGGCAATTGATTCTCAGGAACCCGCAATCTTAGCTCTAAACGCCCATTTTCGATGATTTTAAAGAGAGCATTTTGACCGTTGGTGGTGTCCCCGATGCGGCCATTTCTTTCGGCAATTTTGCCACTGACCGGGGAAATCAGGCGCGTCTCGTTTAATTGGGCGTTAACAATGGCTAAACGGCTTTGAGCCTCCGCTAATTGGGCTTTAGCTTGGGCGATCACCTCGGGACGATTGCCCGCTTGCAATTGCGCTAGTTGCTGCTCTGCTTCTCCTAAACGAGATTGGGTCTGTTGTACGATCGCCGCTTTGTTTCTTTCTTCGTTGAGGACTTCATCGAGACGATCCCGGGCGATCGCTCCTTCCGCTTCTAAACTTTGGTTTCTCTGGACCCGTTTTTTAGCCAAATCCCAATCCGATCGAGCTTGACTAATTTCGGCTTTTATGCGTTGAATAGTTTGTTTAGCTCCAGCGATCTCCTCTTTACGGCTCCCCGCTTGCAATTCTGCCAAACGCGCCAGGGATTGGGCGACATTTGCCTGTGCTTGGGTTAATTGCGCTTGTAGGACGGTATCATCGAGACGAGCGAGAATTTGACCTTGGCTAACGATATCACCCTCATCGACAAAGATTTCTTTGATTTGTAGTCCCGTCGCTTGGGAAAGAATCGGGATTAATTCATCGGCTGCCACGCTTCCAGTCGCTTTCAGGGTGCGGGCCACGGGAGTGGATTCTACCCTAGTGGTGGTTACTGTTTGTGCTGGTGCCTCATTTTTTGCCGCTACGGGCTGAGTATTGGGGTTTTGGGCTGTTTGGGGTCGATTAGCGAAACGAGTCGCCCCTAGGGTCAATAAAACCCCCAATCCCACACCGATAAATAAACCCTTTCCTCCCGATAGCCACGAGTTGGTTTTTGTCGGTTTTGGCGAGTATTCGGGTTTCTCTGGCTCAATTTCAGGATTAAGTGCGATAATTTCGGGAACTAGCGAATTATCGGCTGAATGCTGGTTATTTTCTAGGGTATCTGGCCGCACGGTCTGCCCTCTCGGTAGATTCTGGATAAAATGTTAAGTTTTGTATCCATTTATAATCTAACGGAAAAAGGTCGCGGGTGGGGAAAGTGAGAAAGTGGACTTACTGTAAAAATCCCAAATTGTCCTGGTTGGTGAGGAATCAGTAGTTAGGAGACTCCGAGACAGGAGAATTAAGAATGAGTAATAATCAATTAAATGGTTTATTTAGAGATTTTCTGCCAGTTAATCTGGCTCTCCCCTACTTGTGGTCATAAGAAAAAGTTATGAAAAAGTCAGAGATCCAAATTTTCTTAGCCCATGCCAGTGAGGACAAACCAGCAGTTTTGGCACTGTATAACCGCCTCAAGCAAGCGGGATATAAACCTTGGTTGGATAAAAAAGACCTGATTCCGGGTCAAATTTGGCGAGATGAAATTCCGAAAGCGATTAAAGCTAGTCAGATTTTTCTGGCCTGTCTGTCAGGGAAATCGGCTAATAAACAGGGATACATCCAACGGGAGTTGAGGATTGCACTTGATACCTTGGGAGAGATGCTACCGGGGACAATTTTTTTTATTCCCATGAGGTTAGAAGAATGCGAAATTCCTGATCTGCGAATGTCAGAAGTTGGCTTGAATCTGCGAGATATTCACCGGCTTGATTATTGGGAAGAAGACGGATTTGAGCAACTAGAAAGAGCAATTGGCTATCAGTTCAAGCTTGAACCAGAAGAGCCAAAACAACCCGTAATCGTTCCAGAAGAGCCAAAACAACCGTTATCAGTATTTAACTTTGAGATCGTGGGAGTAAATGCGAAGGGTGAGCAAATCAAAAAAGAGTCGAAACAGTCCCAATATTTCAGCGAAGATTTGGGTGACGGCATCACCTTAGAAATGGTTGCCATACCGGGGGGAACTTTCCTGATGGGAACAGAAGACGAGGAAATCGAAAAACTGGTTAAAAAATTTAATTGGGAACGATTTAGATGGGAAAGACCTCCACATCGAGTAACCGTTTCCTCTTTCTACATGGGACGTTATCCCATCACCCAAGCTCAGTGGAAAGCGATCGCCGCAACCGCTAAAATAGATATCGACCTAGAGACAAACCCTTCTAACTTCAAAGGGGATGAGAAAGGGGATGAGCTACCCGTAGAAAGTGTCAACTGGTATCAAGCAACGGAATTTTGTAAACGACTATCAAGAGAAACAAAACGGGAGTATCGACTACCGAGTGAAGCGGAATGGGAATACGCTTGTCGTGCTGGAACCACCACCCCATTCTACTTTGGGGAAACCATTACGGGGGAATTGGCCAACTACAATGCTGGCTATACCTACGCCGAGGAAGCGAAGGGAGAATATCGACAACAAACGACTCGCGTGGGACAGTTTCCCCCCAATGCCTTCGGACTGTACGATATGCACGGCAATGTCTGGGAATGGTGCGCCGATACTTGGCACGATAATTATGACGGTGCGCCGACGGATGGCAGTGCTTGGATAGAAAATGGGGATGATAATCGTTCTCCTCTGCGGGGCGGTTCTTGGTACGTCAATCCGGATGACTGCCGTTCCGCTTCCCGCGACAACGACAACCGCCGCGACAGCTACTACTGCTACTACGACGTCCTCGGTTTTCGGGTGGTGTGCGGTGCTGGGAGGACTCTGTAACCCTTTTCCCCTTTTTTTCCCTTTTTACCCTTATTCCCTATTTTTTCTTTTTTCTTTTCTTTCCCGCCCTTAGGCGGGTCGATTTTGTAGGGGCGAACTGCGTTCGCCCGCCGGCAATAATTGTCCCACCGGCAATAATCGGGTTAATCACGGGTTTTGGGGGGGGTTTTGGGGATTTGGGTTTTTTGGGGGGATTTGGGCGCACGCGGTGCGCCCCTACGGGGTTTTGGGGTTTTTTGGGGGGTTTCAGGAAAAATACGTCGGTGCGAATTGCGATCGCTTATGATGGGAATTGATAAGAGGTTTTGTTAGTATTGCGGGAATATATAGGGTCTGCTGAATAAATCTAAAAACCTTGTTGGATAAGAATTTTAGACTTTTTTCCCATCAAAAAGTGCCAGACCTTGGGGTGATCGGGGGGGGAAATTTAGGCACTTTTTCCCTGAAAATTAGGTAATTGACCCCCTGAAAATCGGTAAAACCCTACACCCCACACCCCACACCCCACACCCTACCCCTAGGAAAAACTTTTTCAGCAGACCCTAATTAATTCTGTGTGGGGACTTAATCAACACTTTTCCTAGATATTAAGTATGCTTATCCAGACAAACTAAGCTTTTTGATCAACAGTATAAACCCACTGATTATGATTTTTTCTGGCCACGATTTTTTTAGAAGCGACCAAAGATTTTAGACAAAGATTGAGCATAGAAACGGGACGATTTAAGCGATTGCTCAATTCTTGAACCGTGATTCCTTGGGGATAAACTTGCATAAGTTCAAAAATTTGTGCGCTAGTATTTAATCCTTTTTTCGGACTAATAATCTTGATAGCCAAGGCCAGTAATCGGGAGAAACGACAGGCCTTTAGACCCTTGTTTGTCGCTGCTTTGTTCCGATCGATCTAGCCTTTTTTTTCAAGAAGTTGTTAGGGTTTAAAGTGCTAATAAGACCTTGACGGAAATAGAGATTAATTTGTTCCCATAATCTCTTGAATAGCAGATAAAAGGCGATCAATCTCCCCATCGGTCCCGATAGAAATCCGCACATAATTCTGAATGCGAGGATGTTTAAAATATCGCACTAATATCTGACGCTCTTTGAGTTGATGATATAACTCACTGGCACTAATGTGGGGGGGAGAAGCGAGGATAAAATTAGCTTCCGAGTCAAAAACAATAAATCCCAACTCGCGTAAAGAAGTAATTAAACGGCCGCGTGTTAGACGGACTTTTTGCCAAACTTCCTCAAAATAATTATGTTGTTTTAAAGCTGCTGTGGCTAAAGTTTGAGCGATGCGATCTAAATTATAGGAATCACGCACCTTATCCATCTGTTCGATAATGGCCCCGGAAGCAAAACCGAAACCGACTCTTAACCCCGCTAAACTATAACTTTTCGACATAGTGCGACTAATGATGACATTATCGTAACGGGAGAGAAAATCGAGATGATTGTCATCACTAAAATCCACATAAGCTTCATCAATTAATACCAATCCCGAGGCATTAGCACAGGTTGCTTCTAAATAGTCGCGATCAAGATGTTTACCGAGGGGAGGATTAGGGGAAGCCAGAAAAATTAATTTAGCTTCCGGACAAATAATCGGTCCTTCTAATGCAAATTTATCATTAGTGGGAAATTTGATAATGTTTGCCCCGTGTACCCGGGCAATTGTCTCGTAAAGAGAATAGGTTAAATCCAAAAAAGCGACGCTTTCGCAAGGGTTAACAAAAGTTCGCAGGGCGATATTGAGGATATCATCGGAGCCATTACCCGCGATTATCTGATCGGCTGCTATGCCGTATAATTCCGCCGCCGTTTGCCGTAACTCTTTGGAGATAGGATCGGGATAGAGTCGGACTTTCTCTAATTGCTCTGGCAGGTGGGCAAAAATTTCCGCCGGTGGGGGATAGGGATTCTCATTGGTGTTAAGTTTGGTAAATCCCGCGCTTTGGGGCTGTTCTCCCGGAGTGTAGGCGGGGGTTTGACGAACACAATCGCGTGTAGGTAGCATGGACTCTCTGGGTCGGCAATTTCTAGCAAGCTTTCTATTGTAACAAATCCTCGCCGATGATCGGGGGTTGAATAGATGTCAACCCCTACCGGTAAAACTAATTAAGGTTCTACCCAACGGCCATCGGCTTTAATTAAATTAATCAACTCGCTTACACCTTCACTTTCGGGGACGCGTTTAATTTCCTCGCGACCGCGATAAAGGGCGATATAACCGGCCTGTTTCCCCACATAACCATAGTCTGCGTCGGCCATTTCTCCCGGTCCGTTGACAATACAACCCATAACGGCGATATCGAGTCCGGTGAGGTGTTGAGTCGCTGCGCGCACTTGCTGCAGGACATCTTCTAAATTAAAAAGAGTGCGACCACAGGAAGGACAGGCAACGTATTCGACCATGGTTTTCCGCAGTCCCAGGGCCTGGAGAATGCTGTAACAGACGGGAATTTCCTTTTCGGGAGCTTCCGTCAGAGAAACGCGAATCGTATCACCAATACCGTCCGCTAAGAGAGTGGCAATCCCGGCAGTGGATTTAATTCGTCCGTATTCCCCATCTCCTGCCTCAGTAACCCCCAAATGTAGGGGATAATCCATACCTAACTCGTCCATGCGCTTAACCATGAGACGATAGGCGGCCACCATAACTGGCACGCGGGAAGCTTTCAGGGAAATGACCAGATTGCGAAAATCGAGGGATTCGCAGATGCGGATAAATTCTAAAGCCGACTGTACCATTCCTTCGGGGGTGTCGCCGTAGGTAAAGAGCATTCTTTCGGCCAGAGAACCGTGGTTAACGCCGATTCGCATCGCTTTATCTTGATCTCGCAGGGAAATAACTAAAGGTTTCAGAGTTTCGGCAATTTTTTCGCCAATTTCATCAAATTCTGCTTGACTATACTCGGTGCGGTCGGCTTTCGGTTTCTCGAAAACGTACAAACCGGGGTTAATCCGCACTTTATCGACGTACTTGGCCACTTCTAGGGCGATTTTCATGCCGTTGTGATGTACATCGGCTACTAACGGCACGGGTTGATAGGTGGCGAGCAGTTTTTTCCTAATTTTAGCCAAGGCGGTGGCGTGGGCCAGACTCGGCACGGTGACGCGGACAATTTCACAGCCGATTTCATGGAGGCGACGGATACCGGCCACGGAACCATCTATATCAAGGGTATCCTCGTTAATCATCGACTGCACGACCACGGGATGACCACCACCGATGGTAACGCTACCTACCCGGACGGGACGGGTTTTGCGTCGGTGAATCGTGGTGTCGAATTCGGAGGCAGTTGCGGGAGGGTTGAGCGTCGATTCCAAGGTTTGCATAGGACTATCACCAACAATCACTCTCCCTATTCTCTCAAAGAACAGGAACAGATTCTAGCCACTCTAATAAAATTGGGTTAAAACGGTCAGGACATTCATCCTGTAAACAATGACCGGCCCGTTCAAATTCTACATATTTAATCCTAGGGTTAAGGGAGACAAAACCCTGAGCTAACTGGACGGGAACCATCCGATCTTGCTTGCCCCAACACAATAAAATCGGTATTTCTAAGCGTGGTAAAATTAACTTTGCCGGTGGACAATATTCGGGATGATTGACAGCTTGTGCCAGGGAAATAAACGCCTCGGCTGCCCCCTCATCTAGGGTTGGGGCGGCGATAATTTGCACTAATTCCTCGCTGACTGCTTTCTTGTCTTCGTAGGCGATTCCTGTCCATTTTTTCAAGACTTGCGGACGACGCAGATAGTAAAAAATCGGTTTTAATAGCCAAGGAGAAGTGAAAAATTTTTCGATAGGAGTGACGATATTTAATAACCAATCGGTCATCATTTCCCGCCGACGGCTGACATCGGGTAAACTGAGCATAACTAATCCAGCTACCATTTCCGGATATTTACCCGCTAGGGCCATACTAACTAAAGAACCGATCGAATTTCCCACTAATACCACCGGTCTATTCATAAAAGTTTGCCAGAAATCGTGTATTTGTTCCACCCAGAGATTAACGGTATAGGGAACCTGTACTTTGCGCGAACCACCAAAACCTAATAAATCTACTGCGTAAACTCGATGATTTTGGCTGAGAATAGGAATATTATGTCGCCAATGTTCGATCGCCGCTCCAAATCCATGCAGTAAAATTAAAGGGGGATTATCGGCATCTTGGGGGTTTTTTGCCGGCATAAAACTATAACGAATTTGCCAACCGCGCCACACCCAATCCCGTTGATAACCGATGCGTTCTGTCCAAGCTGGTGAAGTTGTCACTTAAGTCAAACAATTAAGAGGGTTTTAGTAAATATTACTCTAGTTTTATTATACTGGTTTCCCCGTGCCTAACCCGCAGCCGAATAACATCTTTGTACTACTTTTCCCAAATATATTTAGGGTTTGCTGAATAAATCTAAAAACCTTGTTGGGTAAAACTTTTAGACTTTTTGTCAATCAAAAAGTACCAGGCATGGGAGTAATCAGGGGGAAAATTCCTGGACTTTTTCCCTGAAAATTAGGTAATTGGCCACTTCAAAACCGGTAAAACCCCACACCCCACACCCCACACCCCACACCCTGCCACCACCGAAAAACTTTTTCAGCAGACCCTATTTAAATCTAGGGTTGATCTAGCCTATGCTAAAAAGAGGGGGATTAAAATCGCTCCTAGACTTTAATTGAAAATTTAGGATATTGCACAGATGGGCAATCTATTTGATGATGTCAGTCGCTTTCTTGAAACCCAACTGGAAGAATTTCTCAGAAGTCATCCCCAATTAGAATTACAGGCGCTGGTAGAACAACTGCGCGAACAGGAGCGCGATACTGCTAAACTGATTAGCGCCCTAGAAAATGAGCGTCAACGTCTCGAACAGCAAATTTTGGCCACTGCCCAAGATATCCAAACTTGGCACGCTAGAATTGATAAGGCTAAGGCCGCTGGACGGCAGGACTTGCTTAAGGCTGCTAGTGAACGCGAGGCGGCCCTATTTCGTCAGGGTAATCAACTTTGGGGACGGATGGAAGGGGTGAAAAAACGTCTGAGTCAATCCCAAGAGTTACTGCAACAGGTCCAACAACGTCGTCAAGAAGTGCAAATTAAAGCCGAAAAAGCCCCTAAAAATCAGTCCCGTGACTGGGAAACCACTTTTTGGGATCAACCCCAAGAATCGGACTATCAGCGCTCGAACTACGATAATCTCGATCTAAAATTTAAAGAATGGGAAATGGAAGAAGAATTGAAAAAATTAAAGCGAGAAATGGGACGATAATTTTTCAGTGAGCAGTGAACAGTAAACAGTAAACTGATAACTCACATCTGATCACTGATAACTGATCACTGATAACTGAAATCCCCAACACCCAACACCCCAAAACCCAACACCTAAAAATTCCCCAGAATTGTTCCTCTTAGAAAACGATGGCATCTCAAGCACAAAATCCTGAAAATCAACCCTCCTCTACCCTCGAAGAAATCCGGGCTGCTCGTTTAGAAAAAGTGGCAGGATTGCAAAAAGCTGGCTTAAATCCCTACGCTTACCAGTGGAAATCTACCGCTCACGCTCAACAATTACAAGAGCAGTATGCTGACTTAGCACCGGGGGAAGAAATTAGCGCTGAAGTAGCAATTGCTGGTCGGATTATTGCCCGAAGAATTATGGGTAAACTAGCCTTTTTTAACCTGCAAGATGAAACGGGAACGATTCAATTATACCTCGATAAAAAACGCATTAGTGAAACCATGTACGCCGTGCCGAATGCCTTTAACACGGTGATTAAACTGACCGATACGGGCGATATTTTAGGAGCAAAAGGCACAATTAAACGCACAGAACGTGGGGAATTATCTATCTATGTAAACGAGTACGAAATTCTCACCAAATCCCTTTTACCTCTACCGGATAAATGGCACGGTTTAACCGATGTAGAAAAACGTTATCGACAAAGATATGTGGATTTAATTGTTAATCCGGAAGTGCGACAAACTTTTCGCCGTCGCGCCCAAATTACCGCTGCCATTCGCAGATATTTAGACCAAGAAGGTTTTATTGAAATTGAAACTCCCGTGCTACAAAGTGAAGCAGGAGGAGCCGATGCTAGACCGTTTATCACCTATCATAATACGCTGGAGATGGAGTTATATCTCCGCATTGCCACCGAATTACATCTAAAAAGATTAATAGTGGGTGGTTTTGAAAAAGTCTTTGAGTTAGGGAGAATTTTTCGCAATGAAGGGGTTTCTACTAAACACAACCCTGAGTTTACTTCCATCGAAATTTATCAGGCCTACGCCGATTATTATGACATGATGGAGTTAACTGAAAACATTATTGTTAATGCCGCACAAGATGTTTTAGGTACGCTGAAAATCACCTATCAAGACACGGTAATTGACCTAACTCCTCCTTGGCGACGAGTGACTATGCACGAATTAGTTCAAGAAATAACTGGGGTTGACTTTAATAGTTTTGAGGATTTCGAGTCGGCTCGTATTGCCGCAGAAAATGCTGGCATTGGGGTTCCAGAGGACTGTAAAACCATCGGTAAGCTCCTAAATGAAGCTTTTGAACAAAAAGTCGAAGAAACCCTAATACAGCCCACTTTTGTGCTAGATTTTCCCGTGGAAATTTCGCCTTTAGCTAAACCCCATCGCTCAAAAACTGACCTCGTGGAAAGATTTGAATTATATGTGGTTGGACGGGAATTAGCTAATAGTTTTTCTGAGTTAACCGATCCCATCGATCAACGGCAAAGATTAGAAGCACAGGCACTCAAAAAAGCGGCTGGAGATTTGGAGGCCCAAGGCGTTGATGAGGACTTTTTAACCGCTTTAGAATACGGAATGCCCCCCACGGGAGGCTTAGGAATTGGCATTGATCGCCTGATCATGTTATTAACCGATTCTGCCAGTATTCGCGATGTAATTGCTTTCCCCTTATTAAAAAGTCAAAGTACAGCGATTAAATCTTTTGACTACGATCAGGACAAAAAAATTCTGAAAGTGGAATTTAATCACGGTGGTATCTATCTTTATCATGATCTACCTTTGGCAGTATATAAAGATTTTCAGTCTGCACCATCGAAAGGACAGTTTTTTGTCGGACAAATTCGCGATAAATACAGTTTTGATAAGGAATTGTAAAAGTTAGGGTCACTTCAGTTAAGTAGTCGGACATAAATTCTGTTGTCTATCTTAAGAAATGTAAATTGCCGCAATTCTTACTGACTCCTGACTCCTGACTCCTGACTCCTTACCCCACAGTTAACTTTACTTTTGTCCAACTACTTATCAGCTATCAGCCGTCGGCTATCAGCTATCATACTAAATCCGTTGAGTATAGGCTACATATCAGGACAGGCACTCATGCAAAAGGGGGAATAGATAATCAGTCTTTAATAACCGGATTTAGGATCAGCTATCAGCCGTCAGTAAACAGTAATCAGTGGACTGATTACTGATTACTGATTACTGTTTAGCTGACACTTTGAAACAATTGTGGCCAGTCGAGATTGGGAGCGTCTGAGGGAGCAACAATTTCGAGAATTTTATTGTTAGCGGCGGGATAAAATAGGGATTCTACGCAAACGGAAGCCACTTTCGTGCGGGGAATATTGCCCTCAGACAGGGTATCGGCGGATGACATTTTAATTGCATTAAGATTATCCTCGTTTTTGAGGCCGCCGGGGCGCACGATCGTGTAGGTTAGTCCACTATTGATTAAATAGGCTTCCGCTTGTTTTTTCCAGAATAAAATTAACCAAAAGAGATTGAGGGGGTGGAAAAAGTTCGATACACAGAGGGAAGTAACGAGAACAAAATGTTCGATTCCTTTCTTTTTTGCGGCATCGATGAGATTTTTAGTTCCCAAGTAGTCCACTAACAAAGGTTCCGTAGGATTAAAACTCGGTCTGGCCCCCGTGGCGCATAGCAAAACGCTACAATCAGCGATTAGTGCCTCTAACTTATCGGCCTGTTGAACATCTCCGACGACGATTTCCACCCCTGCCGGCAAAATTTCCGCCGCTTTCTCTCGGTTTCTCACCAAAGCGCGGACGGGAATCTGACGTTCGACTAATTGGGCAACTATTCTCCGTCCTGTTTCCCCCGTGGCTCCTGCTACAAATGCTTTCATCGCTTCTTGACCTAATAGTTTTTAACAATACGTTACACTAATCTCAATTCTACAAATTTCCCCGATCCTTTGGCAGTTAATCCCCAACTGTTTCTAGCACTATCATTAGTTTCCAGGTTTATAAGTCATGCAGCGTCCCCCCATTAGCTCCCTAGCTCGCGAATCTGTAGAAGTCAAAGAAGACAATCAATTTCTCGGTTTTCAAACCCATTTTGCCGGAGCCATGGATATGTATAGCAATCAGGACAAGGTTGCCGATTATCTGGGCGCTCACGAAGGTTGGTTTTGTCGTTGTGCCGAACCGATGAAAACTCTGCCCTTCGGTGAGAATGGTTATATTATCACCATCGGTAAATATGGAGCTTTTGGCTATGAACTGGAGCCGAAAATCGCTGTGGTTCTCGATCTGCCGGTCAATGGAGTCTATCATACTCGCAGTGTCCCCATTCCCGATCAACCGTTTTTAGGCTATCTAGTGGATTATCAGGCAATTATGAAACTAGAGGAAATGCCGCTATCTTCTCCTAGTCGGGAAATTCAGGCAATTTTTCGGCAACAGGGACGGGATATTCCGGCGGTTATCACCCAAATCACCTGGGAACTGCATATGGATGTTATGGTTAAGTTTCCCAAGTTTATTTATAAGATTCCCCGTTCCATTCTCCAAAAAACCGGTGACAAACTGTTGACGCAAATTGTTCGCCAAGTTTCCCCTCGCTTAACCTACAAAGTTCAAGAGGATTTTCACTCTAGCTTTAATTTACCCCTACCCCCCGCTTCCAGTCGTCTTTTCTATCGTCTCGACTCATCCGAGGGTGGGTTGCTTGCCTAGGGTTTGGGGGGTCTGTCAACAGTAATCAGTAGAGCTTGCTGATGGGAAACCAAGGAAAAATAAAGATTTGCTAACGGTGCTGGTCAGTCTAAGCTAGAATTATTAAGAAATGTTTACTTGTAAAAATAAACCTAAGACTACTTCAATATTTTATGTCTCTGCCTATCCGTAACGTTGCTATCATTGCTCACGTTGACCACGGGAAAACCACCCTCGTCGATGCACTCCTCAAACAGTCGGGAATCTTTCGAGAAGGGGAAGATGTACCCACCTGCGTCATGGATTCCAATGACCTCGAAAGAGAACGCGGTATCACCATTCTGGCCAAAAACACCGCCGTTCGTTACCAAGACACCCTGATTAATATCGTCGATACTCCCGGTCACGCCGACTTTGGTGGCGAAGTGGAACGGGTTTTAGGTATGGTGGACGGTTGTATCCTGATTGTCGATGCTAACGAGGGGCCGATGCCCCAAACCCGTTTTGTGCTGAAAAAAGCCCTAGAAAAGGGATTAAGACCGATTGTCGTGGTTAATAAAATTGATCGCCCCAACGTCGATCCGAACCTAGCCGTGGACAAAGTTTTCGATCTGTTTGTGGAACTGGGTGCCGATGACGACCAATGTGATTTTACTACTCTGTTCGCTTCCGGGATGCAAGGATTCGCCAAAGAAAGCCTCGAAGACGAAGACAAAGATATGCAGCCCCTGTTTGAAGCGATTTTACACCACGTTCCACCACCGGCCGGGGACGTTAACAAACCCCTACAGCTGCAAGTAACCACCCTCGATTACTCGGAATACTTAGGACGCATCGTTATCGGCCGCATCCATAACGGCGTAATTAAAGCTGGTCAACAGGCAGCTTTAGTAAAGGATACGGGCGCGGTTGTCAAGGGTAAAATAACAAAACTTCTTGGTTTTGAGGGCCTCAAACGGGTGGAACTAAACGAGGCCAGCGCCGGTAATATCGTCGCTGTGGCTGGTTTTGCCGACGCTAACATCGGGGAAACCGTAACTTTAGCCGATGACCCGCAAGCTTTACCCCTAATTAAAGTCGATGAACCGACCCTACAAATGACCTTCTCGGTGAACGATTCTCCCTTTGCCGGTCAGGAAGGCACTTTTGTCACCTCGCGGCAAATTCGCGATCGTCTCATGCGAGAATTAGAAACTAACGTCGCCCTGCGGGTAGAAGAAAGTGATTCTGCCGAAAAATTCCTAGTTTCGGGCCGGGGAGAACTACATTTAGGCATTCTCATCGAAACCATGCGTCGGGAAGGCTACGAATTCCAAGTATCGCAGCCGCAAGTTATCTACCGGGAAATTAACGGTCAACCCTGTGAACCCTACGAATACCTCGTTTTAGATGTACCCGAAGAAGCGGTGGGTTCCAGTATCGAACGTCTCGGCCAACGGAAAGGGGAAATGCAGGATATGCAGACGGGCAGCAATGGCCGTACTCAATTGGAATTCGTGATTCCGGCCCGAGGTTTAATCGGTTTCCGGGGCGAATTTATCCGTCTGAGTCGCGGTGAGGGGATTATGAACCATAGTTTTCTCGAATATCGTCCTTTCTCTGGGGAATTAGCCACTCGTTACAATGGCGTGATTACTGCCTTTGAGGAAGGAGTCGCCACTTTCTACGCCCTCAAAAACGCCGAGGACCGGGGAGTATTTTTTATTACTCCGGGGACAAAAGTGTATAAAAACATGATTATCGGCGAAAGCAACCGGCCCCAAGACGTGGAGATCAATATCTGCAAAACTAAACAGTTAACTAACCATCGTTCCGCCACCGGGGATGAATTGGTTCAGTTACAATCCCCCGTGGATATGAGTCTCGAACGCGCCCTCGAATACATCGGACCGGATGAGTTGGTAGAAATTACCCCGAAATCGATCCGTCTGCGTAAATTACCGGTGAAAAAGTTAGCCAAACGTTAATCGGTTTTGACAAAATCTGGCGGCAATATCTAACAAAGAAATCCACTCAGATTTTCAACAAAACTGAGATGATAGAAAAAAGTGCCTTGAGTTTGAGGGTAAAGAATCTGCTGTGAGCTATTCTGCTACTTTGATGCGACATCCGATGTTTCCCGCCGCGTCGGACAGCAATCGTCTTCGTCTCTTTTCGGGATCCGCTAATGTATCTCTTGCCCAAGAGGTGGCCCGTTATCTGGGCATGGATGTGGGTCCGATGATTCGTAAACGTTTCGCCGATGGTGAATTGTACATCCAGATTCAGGAATCGATCCGGGGCTGTGATGTCTATTTAATTCAACCCTGTTGCAATCCCGTCAACGATCATTTGATGGAATTGTTGATCATGATTGATGCCTGTCGTCGTGCTTCTGCCCGACAAATTACCGCCGTAATTCCCTATTATGGTTATGCTCGCGCCGATCGCAAAACCGCCGGCCGGGAATCGATCGCCGCTAAACTGGTGGCTAATCTGATCACGGAAGCGGGGGCAAGTCGCGTGTTGGCCATGGATTTGCATTCGGCCCAAATTCAAGGTTATTTCGATATTCCCTTCGATCACGTTTACGGTTCCCCAGTGGTGGTGGACTATCTTCTCAGTAAACAATTACCCGATATCGTCGTGGTTTCTCCCGATGTGGGTGGGGTGGCCAGGGCGCGGGCTTTTGCCAAAAAACTCAATGATGCTCCCCTAGCAATTATTGATAAACGCCGGCAAACCCATAATGTGGCGGAAGTGATGAACTTGATCGGCGATGTTAAGGATAAAACGGCGGTTTTAGTCGATGATATGATCGATACGGCCGGTACGATCGCTCAAGGGGCGCAGTTACTGAAAGCCAAGGGGGCGCGACAGGTTTATGCTTGTGCCACCCATCCGGTTTTTTCTGGTCCGGCGATCGAGCGTTTATCCAGTGGCATAGTCGAGGAAGTGATCGTTACTAACACGATTCCCGTCCCCCAAGAACATTTTTTCCCGCAACTGAAAGTCTTGCCGGTTGCCCCGATTCTGGGGGAGGCCATATGGCGCATCCATGAGGACAATTCCGTGAGTAATATGTTCAAATAGATGGCCGAATCCCCCTAAAACTAGGGGGAATTTTTATATTTAGCCCTTTTCTGTGGAAATGGGGTGGGTTAATGGCATTATCAACCACTCCATCTCGCGGAGAGAGGGGGAAGGTGTAGAGAGAGAATCGATCGGAAAATTAAATATAGCAATTCTTAAACTTCACTGGTTATTTCACAGTCTTGCCGTACAATGGAGATGCAGAACAGTTCTTCCGATAGTTATTGTGTTCTATTAGCTAAAAACGCTTAATATAGGAGATAAATAGCCTAAAATGTCCAAAGTGGTCGATATTAACAATCCACTGATCGATCCAACTCCTCCAGAGGTTCACTTAACTAATGCACCTCTAGTGTGTGTGCTTGGACAAGTACGGTTCCCACAAATTCTGGCCGTTGAGGATAGGAAATTTGTGACTCCATTTCAGGAAGCTATTAGAACAAAGTATCCTAAGTTACGGCAGGAACGAACTTATCAATTAACTTTTGATAATCAAGAAAAAGATGCCGTCAGATCTCAAGCTGAGGTTATCTGGCGATTTACAGATGTCAATAATCATTGGCGAGTCTCATTAGCATCTAATTTTGTCACCTTAGACACATCAAAGTATGTCAGTCGTCAGGACTTTTTAGAGCGAATGAGAGAAGTTTTAACTGCGGTTAATGAACATATTCAACCCAACCTTGTTGAGCGAATCGGTATTAGATATGTTGATCGTATTGAGGGTATTGATGTAGGGAATATTTCTAATTTAGTCAGATCAGAACTGATAAATATCACCGCGTCAACATTTCAAGAACATATTCTTCAAAGTTATAATGAATCTCTGTTTCAGTTACCTAATACCCAAGGGACACTTGTAGCAAGATGGGGATTGATTCCAGGTAACGCTACTTTTGATCCAAATGTCTTTGAACCGATTGATCAACCGAGTTGGTTTCTTGATTTAGATATGTCTATTTCAGAGAATCAAGAATTTGACGTTGAAAAAATTTTAGAGGATGCAAAACGATTTTCTGAAAGAATTTATACTTTTTTTAGATGGTCAGTAACCGAAGAATTTCTAAGACGCTTTGGAGGTGAACAATGAGTAACTTAGTGATTGAACGTTCAAATACTTTTGGCTCAATCAATCCTCAAAAACGATTTAGAATGATTCCTGGTATTGCGGAATCCAGTACCATTGGCTATGATAATCTTGCCGCTCAAAAGTTACTAGCGATTTCAGAAAGAACTAATAGTGAAATAGTTGTTCCGAAGCACAATCCTCATCTTTTTCAAGATAGTCAAAAAGCGATTAATGAACTCAGAAAAACCAGTGGACTGACCTGGGAGCAAGTTGCCAAACTATTTAATGTTTCACGTCGAAGCATTCATTTTTGGGCAAGTGGACAGCCTCTAGCTAGTGACAATGAGGAGAAATTAAATAGATTACTGGGAGTGATTAGATATATTGATCGAGGAAGTGCAAGTCTTAACCGTAAGTTATTATTGAATCCTAATGCTGATGGGGAACTGCCTTTAGACCAATTAATATCAGGAGAATATGATAAAGTAAGAGAGAATCTTGGGCGTGGTAATCCACCCAAAAGACCGCAATTAAGACCTTTGTCTGAGGAGGAGAGTGAGCTTCGTAGGCCTTTACCACCGGAGATATTAATTGATGCTTTACAAGATTCTATTCATCATGATGTTGGACGTTCTAGACCTGCTAAAACATTGAGGAGTGGTCAAAATCGCAGTGGAAAGCAAACAGATTGATCTCATTAACAATGAGTTACAAACATGGTGTCAAGGGGATTTTGTTTTAGGAGAACAGTGGTTTGTTCATCGATTTAATCCTCAATTTCCTCTTACACCTGATTCTACAAAGCAAGATGGTCAAGAAAATGATCTTGTAGAATCGGAAGTAAAAGGTCTAGTTGTTGTTACACAAACTTGCGATATTGTCCGTTCTTGTTGTCAACGTCCTTTTCTAGAAGTTGTTCCTCTGGTAGAAATTGAAGCTGAAAAAATTAGTGAGATAAAAAAAGGCAGACGACCTCAATACGCTTACATTGAAGGATTTGCCAAACTAAACTTAGTAGCTGATCTCGATAGGGTAATGACAGTCGAAAAAGCATTAATCTTACAATGGAATCGTCAACAGGGTTGTGTAACTGATCAAGAAAAAAGACTCTTAAGACAAGCGATAGCAAGAAAAAGAATCCGTTTTGCTTTTCCAGATGATTTTGTTCAATTTGTCAGTAAACTTCAAAAACGGATGCAAGATAAGCATACTAAACAAAGTTATGAAGGGGAAGCCTTACGAGCTTTGCGAGAAATTAGAGTTAGTGCAAGACCTTCGTGGAATGATGAAAATCCTGAACTTATGTTTTATTTTATTCGTGAAGAAGAACAAGAGGACTATAATGACATTGGATGGGACAAATGGCTATACGAGTGGTTAAATTTATTACCTAAATCTGGACGTTTTCAGTCTAATGGTTTAGTAGTAAGCTTAGAAGATATGACCGCAAAAGATTATGTTGACAGTGATCCACTGGATCTTGATCATTTGTCTATGGCCCAAAGCAATATTGAAAATTTAGATTTATAGAAAACTATAATTACAAAAGTTTTCCAAATATTGTCGCAATTCTGATACTGGTGAGATACAAAGTCTCCAGTTTTAGGGAAGAGGGAGAAACAAGCTGATGGCTAAAAAACTGGGCTCTTCGTTACTTGGTATGATTCGATCAGGGGGCATAAATCGACTAAATCCTTATCCGGCAAGAGACTTAATTGATTAGTTCGCTCTAGATCGAAAACAATTAACAAAAATCGCCAAATGTCTTTCTCTATAAGAGT
>NZ_JADBSZ010000088.1:0-2653 GCF_020246425.1 Microcystis sp. M079S1 | reverse complement strand
TTGGGGCAACTTTGGGTGTACTATCACGTCAAAAGCCTGAAGACTCGTGACATGAAATTTGCAATCCCATTGAATTTGACCCCGTATTATGCGAACTAACCCCCAAAAGCCTTGCTACAGGGCAAATTTAGAATTGCTGAAGAAAAAGCCGCCCGGTCGGGCGGGGAACCTTAAACCCAATTTTTCGGTAAGTTCTCAGCTTTAGCGTTTGAGAATTTCCTCACTGGCCAAGCGGAGCGCTATATAGCTCACTTATAGCAAAGGCCAGCCCTAGATCGGCAAAATTTCCGTTTTCCTTTGTTTCTTCACCCGGTCCGCCTAGCTTGAGAGGATGTACTCTAGAATCTGGATATGATAGACCTCTTGCAAAAATCAAAAATCTTCCGTTAGGTGAGGAGTAAGGAGCCAGTAGCTGGTCGTCAGGAGAATTAAGAATGAGCATTAATTGATTAAATGCTCTATTTAGGTATTTTATGCAATTTTATCTCTATTTTTCTTATTTTTGAACTCTCAAAAATTAATTATGCAAGAACTCTAATGGTCAAATCAACTCTAGACACAACAGCAAAAGTTCTGCCGGGGAACAAACTTGAAATTCAGGCTCCAGGTCTTTCAGTCGGGCAAACTGTGGAAGTGATTATCCTAGTTCAAGAGGCTAATCCGTCTTATTTATCCCCTGAAGAACAAGCTTTATCCCTAGAGCAACGTCTGGCTTTTCTCAAGTTACCATTGATTGGGCGCGGGCGTATCCTTGAAAGGCAGGCTGAGTCTATGCTTGACCACTATCAGCCAGATTCTGAATGGCAGGAGTTGATGTCAGATGATATGATCAGCTACTAATCGGTCGGGAGAGATTATCAAAGAGCAAGGATTAACTAAATATATTGGTCTTCGGCAAGAAAAAGGAAGAAATCAAAAGCGGCATAGCAATTTTTATATAGGATTGCACGCTAACGCTTGGGTAGAGTCTTGGCAAATGTTTGCTATTGAAACTCAGCAATTAATGAATTTAATCCCCCCTAAGTGTGCTAATTATACTAAATCCTGTTTTGAAAAGTTGATAACAATCGGTCATAAGTTAGCCAATGATAGTTAGTCAAGCTTTTAATTTCATTAGTCATTGTTTCGAGATACTGACAACGAGTTATCAGAATTTCTGACCTCTCTTCAATCGTTTCAAAATGCTCATTAACCAGAGGTTCATCTACTAGAGGCCACAATCTCTCGGCTGGCTGTAGTTCTGGTGAATAAGCAAAGTAGAAAATCGAGTAGGATTCCATCGGGAACTTCAAGTTTTTGACTTCTATGCCACCCAGCATTATCTTGTACTAATAGGACAATTTTTTCTGCCGATAACCCGACATCTTCTGCAAAAGATTGAGAGAATAAACTTAACCATTGATGATTAACTCTTGGGATTAAATACCAGAGTGTTTTTCCTTTTTTCGGCTCAACAAATACCTAAACATATAACCATTCATAACGATGACGCACTAGGGCAGAAGGCCTTTCTAATATTGGTAAACAGACTTTTCTAATGATTGGTTTTAAGACAACTTGATGTTCGTCAAAGAACCAGGCTTCTACCTAAGAATTGGGAAATTTATCTCTTAATTATTGGATTTTTACTGGTAAATTTTACTTAAATTTTTATTGTTCAACTGGGTCTCCATTTTTATGTTTTGGTCTGGGTTTTTGACAAGAATATCTCGACTTTTTTAAGTAATCCCATCCCCTTTGATTCCCAACTTTTTCTCGTCCCGTTTCCTTTTCTATCCATCTGGCTACCTTCGGACCTGTCCAGATTCCTCCATCGGCAGGACGTTCTTTCAGTTCTTCTTTGAATTTTTGAAATTGTTCTTCCTTCAATCAAGGTTCTTTTCCTCTCCGATGTTCCGCACTTTTTCTTGTTTCCACTGAGTCTTGACTGCTTCTGTATCTATCTTTCAGTTCCTCTGAACTTAGATGTTCGGCTAAGTAAGCTTTCTTGGGCATTTTATCTCCTCATCTTTACTCGTTTTATTATAACAGTATTTGGTAGTAGCCTCTTTTTCCTAGGTCAAAACATAAAATAAATGTTAAAGATTACAATTCAACATTTGGTTTAGGATAGGATTAGAAAAGGAGAAGATTGGACATGACCTAATTTCACTAAAAGCTAAATGGGGTTTGCCGAATAAGTCCCCAGAGCGGATCTAGAAGCCACAAGGCTGGCAAAATGGTAGTTTCGTCGCTTAATTTCAGGATTTTATC
Organism: Microcystis sp. M079S1; assembly: GCF_020246425.1. Lineage (NCBI taxonomy): Bacteria > Bacillati > Cyanobacteriota > Cyanophyceae > Chroococcales > Microcystaceae > Microcystis > Microcystis sp. M079S1. The sequence goes on along the minus strand of NZ_JADBSZ010000088.1, from coordinate 400 downwards.
TGGCGCTCAAAGAGCGAAAGTGTAAGGGTTTTGACTCCCTATTTCGATTTCTCAACGTTTGTTTCTGGCACTTTTTGGAAACAAAAGCCCAAAACCCTTTTCTGGCAGGGCTTGTAATCATATTCAGCAAGCCCTAAACAGTCCCCTGTCTCCTCTGAGGTTAGGAGCGTCTGGCTAGTGGAAAAGAACGCTCGGCCTCTCTTATTTGATAACTTTCCTTTCTGATTATCTGGTGAGGATTTAATATATGGCTGGGTTTAACGACATCTACTTCTCTTATACCTACTACTACGGTAACGGCGACCATTACACTGGCTACGGTTACGGTGATAGTTCCCTCGGTTACTATAGTGGTCAGTACAAATACACCGACGAATACGGTTACTCCAACTACAACGAA
>NZ_JADBSZ010000087.1:0-9885 GCF_020246425.1 Microcystis sp. M079S1 | reverse complement strand
TTAAATCAACATCGGCTTTGATGTACTCAAAGTAAATATCGGTAATTGGATAGATTTTGGTTAGTTCGGAAACGACTCGAAGTTCAAGTTGACGATTAGCTCTGATTGAGGGAGCTAATTTTCCTTGTTTTCTATTTGAAACTCGTTTTTGTCGATGCGCTCTTAGATTAAAAGAAAGTTGGCGGTTAATCCGTCTTTTTCTACGTCCTCTTCGCATTAACCGTCTATTGTCCATGCGCTCTCTTACTCGTTTAAAAGGAAGTTCTAAGTGAGCCTTCCAAAGAGTAAAAAGGGAGGATTGAACGCCAATTCCAGAGAATAATTTACCCGGGTCAATACCAATGGCAATCGGTTGGGTTTTACTATCGGAAGGTTCATCGATTAGCTGGACATAGAAAATATCTAAGTCGTTGAATTTACCGATAGCTTTTCCTTCCTTAATCCACCGCCTGGCCCGACTGGGTTTGGTGGGCATCAACGGTTTTCCGTCTTTTGAGATAACAGGAACTCTTGCCATGGAGATAATCCTTAAGAGTAAAGTTAAAGTCCCTTTCCGCAACACAATCAAGATGTCTTGTCTAACAACGCTTTACCAATAAAGCTGAGAGGGAATCCGAACTAGGGAAGTATTCGGAGGTCTGTGCCAGATTGTGTCTCGATGCGGTAGTCTCTACTTGCGTCGCCTAAATTGGTCTAGGCAAGCCCCGTCCCTTTTAGGGCGGGGTTAGTGACTGCTCAAGTTCAGATTGAATCAGGCGGGGGGATTACCGTCGTCTTCGGGCGGTTTTTGCCCTAGTAAAGCCTCTAGACGGGTTTGGGCAAGCTCAAAATCCGGCGCAATCCCTAAAGCTTTTTGATAACAGGCGATCGCTGCTTGGGTTTCGCCCAAATTTTCTAGGGTACTGCCGCGATTGTACCAAGCTTGATAAAAATTATCGTCCGCTTCTAGCACCTGTTGCCAACATTCTAACGCTTCTTGCCAACGTTGCAGTCCGTATAGGGCGCTGCCTCTAGCGTTAATGACTTGGTGATCGTTGGGGGTGATTTCTAGGGCGCGATCATAACTATTTAAAGCTTCTTCGTAGTTACCAATCATGGCTAAGGCACTACCACGATTATGCCAGGCCGAGGCTAATTGGGGATCGATCGTCAAGGCCTGTTCCCAATCAGCGATCGCATTTGACCAATTGCCTAAATTTGCCTGTTCTAAGCCCTGATTAAACCAATCTTCGGCAGTTTCAGGGATTTTGCCTTCCTGTGAGGAAAATTGAGCGATGAGACTATCAATAATGCTTTCTGCGTCCTTATTTTCGATGCCTAATTGTTCGGCCATTTGGCCCGCTAGGGTAGGATCGTTTTGCAGACGGTTAAATAATTCATCGAGGGTCAGGGTTTCTAATTGGGGATTTTCTGGGTCAGCACCGTTAAAATCGCTAGTTTCACCCGAATATAAGAGATTTTCTGGGGGTTGCGGCAGGGAATAACTGCCCGGGGCCTCATCTTCGCCGGCGTATTCCCAGATTAAAGTGGCAGTTTCTTTGGTGTAGAGTTGATAACCGATCTCGTAGGAAGCTTCACCAATACGTTCAATCCCCGGGAAAGCGCGGGCTAATTCTCCCAAACGGATCATTCTGGTGGCGAGAAGTTGGTTAAGGGAAGCGGAGGATTGCAGACGGGTGCCAAAGCGCTCTAACCATTGTACCCAATCTTTTTGCCGACCTCGATCGCCCAATTTCTCAAAAAATCTCAGAATTCTGCCTTCGTGCCAACCGTGGGCCACTCCATCGAGTAACTGCATATAGAGAAACTCGTAATCTGTATCGGTTAGGGGAACAGATTCGATCGCTTGTACTCTCCCCTTTCCCCCTTGTCCCCCCAAAAGTCGGGTAAAAAAGTTTTCGATCGCGCGCCAAAGTTTTCTTAAAAGTCCCTGCATTCTAATCTCGACACTGGTTTTATTAATCTTGCAAGCATCACCCAATTAGTCTAGCAGTTATCAGTTATCGGGGATTGACTCTCCCCCGCTAACCGCTCGCGCGGTGTAGCGGGGGATTCTCGGTTCTTAGGCTTTTAACTAGATCGACCGAGTTTAACCCAGTCGATCCCCGTCAAATCGCCTCCGCGAGCGTTTTCTAACACGGTCAGTCCGACCGCGTTTTTTCCTCGGTTCTCAATTACCTTCGCTGATGCCGTATCTCTCGGTTCAATGTGGCCGCAAGAATCACACCGGTGAACTCTTTCCGATAACGCTTTTTTACCAGTAATTGCGCCACAATTCGGACACTCTTGCGAGGTTCCGTTTTTATCAACCTTAAGATAATATTTTCCCCGTTTCCAAGCGACAAACGGTAATATCTCGTTAATAAAACTACCGATACCTGAATCCAGAGATTGTTTTCTAACGATCCCTCTAGACCAGGAAACGAAGTTAATATCTTCAACAAAGATATTATCAGCGAGATCGCAAAGGTAATGAGCTAACTTAAAATGCCAATCTCTACGAGTATTAGACACTTTTTCGTGTAATCTCGCTATCTTATCTTGGAGTTTCAACCAATTGTTCGAGCCTTTGACTTGATGTTTCAAGCGTCTTTGTAGCAATTTAAGCTTACTCTGTACTTTCAACAAAAATCGAGGGGCTTTGATTAAATCTCCCCGTGAAGTAGCGACAAAACTCTCAATTCCCGCGTCAATTCCTAAACAGGTCTTCCCTACTGTCATATCGGGAACTAATTCCGTAGATTGGAAAGAAACCAAAACGTAAAATCCCGACGCTTTTTGGATAATTCGAGCTTGTTTAGGCTCAAACCCAGACGGGTACTCCCTAGATTTCCTAATCCGAATTTTTCCCAATTGTGGAAAATTTAAGTATTCGTCACCTAGAAAATTTTTCGAGAGCGCGGGGAAAACAAAACTTCGCATCTTTTTCTTAAATCTAGGAAAGCCGAAGCCTTTCGATTTTATCTGGTCAAACGCTTTATCTACAGTTTTTAAAACTTGCTGTAAGACTTGAGCGTTAACCGTCTTTAATATCGGGTAGACTTTTTTAGCTTCCGTTAGATTTTTAGCTTGAACGAAGTAATTTGGATAGGGTTGATCCGCAGGAATTATGTACTCAGAAACTAGCGAACAGCGATCCGCAAGACACTTTCGAGAGTTTAACCAATCTTTCCGTTCCGAGAGCGCGTAATTATAAACGCTCTTACAAACATCAAGAATGTGGACAATCTCTCGTTCCTGTTTCTTGTTTACCTTTAGTTTGTACTGGTAGGTAAGCGTTATCACTGTCGTTAGTTTCGTGATGTGATGTATAGTTAAATTGTAACACTTACTGCCTAGTATATCAACTAATTACAATCATGGACCAAACTAATCGCTAACCTTAAAACAGTTAGTAGTCGCTTAATTAGACAAGAATTTCCGGATTTGGCGGCAAAGTATTTCGACAACAAACCCTATTTTTGGGCGGGAGCTTATTTCGTGGCTAGTTGTGGCGACGTTACTGTCGAACAACTAAAAAAATACGTCGAGAACCAAAACTCCCCAAAAGTGGAAAGGCTACTGCGTTAGTTTCATTCTGGTCGCGATTCATCTCCCGTTAACCGCTACGCAGTTTAACGGGAGTCCTCTCGCGACCTTGAGATAGGGGTGAGGGGTGGGGCAGATTTTTCAGGGATCGGTAAACAGTAATCAGTGAAAATACTCCTCATCTAATACCGCTTACCGATCACCGATAACTTAATTATTGGCCATCACCCAATTAACTAGAGTGCGGACGGGAAAACCGGTGGCCCCGGCATTATTAACGCCATTTTCTTTATCGGACCAGACCGGTCCTGCGATATCTAGGTGGAGCCAGGGAGTATTATTAATGAATTGCTTCAAAAATAAAGCGGCTGTAATGGAACCGCCGGGGCGCGGGCCAGTGTTTTTCATATCGGCAATTTGAGACTTCATCCCCTCGAAATATTTTTCTTCTAGGGGCATTGGCCAGAATTTTTCGCCGGCTAATTTAGCGGCCTCTTGGAGTTGAACAGTGAGACTCTCATCGCTACTCCATAAACCGGCGATATCGTCCCCCAAAGCGATGACACAGGCCCCGGTTAAAGTGGCTAGATCTACGATCGCATCCACCTCTAATTTTTCCGCAAAAACCAAGCCATCGGCCAGGGTTAATCGTCCCTCGGCATCGGTGTTATTGACTTCAATAGTTTTGCCATTAGAAGCGGTTAAAATGTCCCCAGGGTGCATAGCGCGACCACTAATCATATTTTCTGTAGCCGGACAGATAAAGTGTACTTCCACTTCTGGCTGTAATTGGGCGATCGCCTTGGCTGCGCCTAGGGTGGCGGCACCACCCCCCATATCCATTTTCATGGTTTCGATGCCACTGCCAGCCCCTTTAATATTCAAACCGCCGGAATCAAAGGTTAAACTTTTACCGACGATTGCTAGTTTACGTTTCGGGGTTCCTTGGGGTTTATAGATTAAATGAAGGAATTTCGGGGGAATATCCGAGGCTTTGGCCACTCCTAGGAAGGCTCCCATGCCCAAGCTTTCGCATTCTTCCTGTTCCAGAATTTTGAGACTTAATCCGTATTCGGTGGCAATTTGCTCGGCGGTTTCTGCCATGGTCAGGGGGGTGACGGTGTTAGCGGGAGCATTGACTAATTCTCTGGCCAGAATCACCCCGGAACAGATTTGCTCGGCTTTGGCGATCGCAGATGCTTGCTCTCCTAAACCCAATAACTCGACGGTTTCTAATTTGGCTCCTTTTTCCTCCTTAGTGGACTTGAAGCGGTTATCCTGATGAGTGGCCAGCAGCAGCCCTTCCGTGATTGCTCCGGCAGTGGCGGACTGATCGCCAACTACCGGTAAACTGATGGCCAGAGCTTGGCTTTTTTGTTGTTTGGCCAGACGAGCAATCGCAGCAGCCGCTAGACGCAGGGTTTGCAGGTCGAAATCGGCAGTTTTTCCCAATCCCACCAGGATTAATTTGCGAATCGGACCCCCACCACCTAGACGAGTCGCCGCACTGCTGCCTAATTTTCCCTCGAATTCCGTCTCGGAGATGAGATCACCTAGGTTTCCCCCTAGTTTATCGTTTAATTCTGCCAATTCTCCTGCGATCTCTATGGCTCCTTCTGGTAAACCTAGGGCTAAAGTATCTCCTGTCCAAGTAAGGAGCGAGGTGTCAGTCGATCGAATATCCATTCTTTATCTCGATAATTCTTTGCAAAATGCTTCTATTAATTACTATACTGTAAGCTCTATCAGTTATCATCGATCATCTATTCAGGTTTAGTGGCTCCCTGTCAAGAATCAAGGTCTAGCTCTTGCTAAAATCATTGTCCCTGATTGCTGATGCTGACTGGGGATAACTGCCATGGGTTCTACTACTTAGAAAAAAATTATCAAGTTTGTGTTGATCACTCAAGGAGAAATTTTTATGGAAATATCTCGTCCTAATCAAGCAGAATTAACCGCAGAAGAACAACAGGAACTAGAAAAGTTGCGGGCTATTATCGAACAGGCTAGTGTTGATGGCGTGATCACTCAAGGGGAAAGGGAAAGAATCGCCCTAGCTATGAGATCTGATGGTAAAGTGACCCTGGAAGAATTAGAGTTAGTCAGAACTTTAATTACCGAAAAAGTGAGCAAAGGGGAATTGGTTCTGGATTATCTTTAAACTCTGGAAAATCAGATAAAAAAAAGACGGGGTTTTCACCCCGTCCTATTTGTCAAGAATTATGACAAATCCTTGACTTGTGATACTAATTGTGCTACCACATCTTGAGCGCTACCAAAGAGCATAAAGGTTTTGGGATTGTAGAATAATTCGTTTTCTACCCCGGCAAAACCCGATCGCATACTGCGCTTAATCACGATCGTGTGCTGTGCCTTATCCACGTCGAGAATTGGCATTCCATAAATCGGACTAGCTTTATCGTGACGGGCAGCGGGATTAACCACATCATTCGCCCCAATAATTAAGGCCACATCGACACGCTCAAACTCAGGATTAATATCATCCATATCGTAGAGTTGCGGATAGGGAACATTAGCTTCGGCCAGTAATACATTCATGTGACCGGGCATTCTTCCCGCCACGGGGTGAATAGCATATTTAACCTCAACGCCATTTTTTTCCAACTGTTCAGCCAATTCTCGCACTGCGTGTTGTGCTTGAGCCACCGCCATGCCGTAACCGGGTACAATTACCACAGAACGCGCATAACCGAGCATCATTGCCCCTTCTTCTGAATCGATCGCATGAACCGATTTATCAAGGCTAGAAGTGGCGCTCGCTTCCCCTCCAGCACTAGCACCTGTACCAAATGCCCCAAATAGTACACTAGCCAGGGATCTATTCATGGCTTTACACATGATCTGAGTCAGGATAATCCCCGACGCACCCACCAAAGCACCGGCGATGATCAACATACTATTCATCAGGATAAAACCGACTACGCTGGCGGCAAGTCCCGAAAAAGAGTTTAAGAGGGAGATAACCACGGGCATATCGCCGCCGCCGATGGGAAGCACGAATAAAGCCCCGAAAATTAAGGAAAGTGCCACCAAGGTCAGGAAAACATCGATCGAGGTGGGATCAAAAAAGAGATAGACACTACCCCCTAAAAAGGTGAGTAGCAAGAGAATGTTAAAGGGTTGTTGGAAAGGAAAAGTTACGGGCGCGCCACTGATTAATTCCTGTAATTTGCCAAAAGCGAGGACACTACCGGTAAAAGTGACACCGCCGATCAATATACCCAAAATAGCGATCAGTATCGAGTCAAAGGCAATATTTTCACCACTTTGCAGTAAACGCCAGTATTCGCCCATGGCAATTAAAGCACTGGCAGCACCGCCTAAACCGTTAAAAATCGCCACCATTTGGGGCATAGCCGTCATCGGGACTTTTTGCGCCGAAACCAAGCCGATAATTGAGCCAATCACCAACGCCACGGCGATTAAACCATAGCTGAGGATTTCTTGATTGATTAAGGTGGCAATAATGGCGATTAGCATCCCGATCGCAGCCAGAAAATTGCCTTGACGGGCGGTAGCGGGGGAAGATAATTGTTTAAGACCGATGATAAATAAAATGGCGGCGAGTAGATAGGATAACTCGATCCCTGTAGTAAGGGCATTATTCATGATTTAGCCTCTTTTTTCTTGAACATTTGCAGCATTCGATCGGTAACGACAAAACCACCGACCACGTTAACCATCGCCAAAATAACGGCAATTAACCCTAAAATTACGGTTAATTCGTGCCAATCTGTGCCTCCGGCGATGAGGAGCGCACCAACAACGGCGATACCTGAAATTGCATTCGCTCCCGACATCAGGGGTGTATGGAGAGTGGGAGGGACTTTATTGATTACCTCGAAACCGACAAAGGAAGCGAGGACAAATACCACTAAAGCGGTTAAAAGTTGGGCAGTCATTGGTTAAAGAAATAGGGGATAGGGTGTGGGGTGTGGGGTGTGGGGTGTGGGGTGTGGGGTGTGGGGTGTGGGGTGTGGGGTGTGGGGTGTGGGGAGAATAAAGCTGCCTCCTGCCTCCTGCCTCCTGACGACCGACTCCTGACGACCGACTCCTGAATCCTGATAGCTAAAAAGCGGATAACTGTTCACTGAGGGCGGATTTAATGCGTTGGTTGCGGATTTCGCCGGCGTGGGTGACACAGGCACTATCAATGATGTCATCGGCAAAATCGAGGTTTAAACTGCCCTCTTTGCTGACTAGAAGCTGTAGCAGCATTTGCAGGTTTTTGGCGTACATCTGGCTGGCATTGGTGGCCACTGTGGCAGGAAGATTAACGGCTCCGACGATTTTTACCCCATTTTCGATGATTTCTCGTCCCGGTTGGGTGTAGGCGCAATTTCCGCCCTGTTCCGCCGCTAAATCAACGATTACCGACCCCGCTTTCATGGTGGCGATCATTTCTTTGGTGACTAGCAGCGGAGCCTGTTTCCCCGGTACTTGGGCCGTGGTGATCACCACATCAGCCCGCTTAATTGGTTCGGTTAGGGCTTGACAAATGCGCTCCTGTGTGCTAAGGGAAACCTCTTTGGCGTAACCGTTATCGGCGACGGTATCTTCTTCTAGGGGCATTTCAATAAATTTCGCCCCGACACTCTGCACTTCTTCTTTGACTTGGGGACGAATATCAAAAGCCTCCACCACTGCCCCCAAACGGCGGGCGGTAGCGCAAGCTTGCAATCCGGCAACTCCTGCCCCCAATACCAGCACTTTGGCTGGGGCGATCGTACCGGCGGCGGTAGTCATCATCGGGAACATTTTCGGCAGCTCAACGGCGGCGAGGAGTACCGCTTTGTAACCGGCGAGGTTAGCCTGAGAGGAGAGGGCATCCATACTCTGGGCGCGACTACTGCGGGGAATTAATTCCATGCTCAAAGCTGTAATCCCGCGCTCGGCTAATTTGGCAATGCGCCGGGGCTGACGCAGGGGATCGAGAAAGCCGATGAGGATACCACCATTTTTCAGGCGATCGATCTCGCTATCGCTAGGAGGGACGACTTTGAGAATAATATCGGCAGTTTCATAGATATATTCGCTGTTTTCGCTCAGGGCGGCTCCCACGGCACTATAGGCACTATCGGCAAAGTTGGAGCCAATTCCTGCCCCATTTTGGACAATTACCTCAAATCCCGCCTTGACTAAACGGGCGACGGTATCCGGCACTAGCGCCACCCGCGCCTCGCCTTGGTCACTTTCTTTGATTACGCCGATTTTCATGGCTGGGTTTCTCCTTAATAAGTCCTTCTCTTGTCCTATGCTGTTAGGGTAAGGGTTTCGTTAAATGCGATCGATCCCCTGGGATAATTTCGAGTCAAAATTGCTTTTCACTTCCATCCTAGCTATCCTCACCTTTCTGGCTCTTTTTCGGGGTAAATCTTAGGATTATCTTCAGAATTAAAGGGTTTTGAGCGCCATTGTTTGGGAATTTTTACCTAGTGATGAGGTAGGAGGTTTTCGTTCTGAGAAACGCTGGGATGGGGAAGGTAAAAATATGTGTCGCCAATTCAAAAATGAAACGCATCAACCTCAAGAGTTGACAAAGAAAGGCTCATCAGGTACTGTCTGATCATTAACAAAAACAAATCAGACCCAAAAATGAGCCGAAAACATCTTAACATAGAACAAAGAAACTTGCTCTACCAACTTAGTCAGGAGGGAAATTTATCTCAACGGCAAATGGCCGTCTGGCTCGGATGTCATCAAAGCACGACCAGAGCGAGAATTAAGAAGGAATCAAAGTTCCCTAGGCTGCTATCTACCTGACACAGCACAAGCTGAAAGCGAGACGCGCACCAAAAATGCCAAACAACCCTTTAAAAATGTCAGCGAGTCGGCCTTAGAGTTTGTGAAAAAAGGACTGAAAGATTATCATAGTCCCGAACAAATAGCAGGTCGTCTGAAAAAAGCTGGTCAAGAATCGCTCAGTCATGAAACCATCTATCAAATGATCTATCAGAACTATCGAGAGTGTGGAAAGTATCAAGAATGCCTACGTCAAGGACGAGGAAAAAGAAAGAGTCGAAATGGAGCAAAAAGTAAGCGTGGAGGGATTCCAGGGCGTGTAGATATCAGCGAGCGACCAGCAATTGCTGACCAGAAAACCGAAATCGGTCATTGGGAAAGTGACACAATGATTGGAGGCAATCATCTAGGAGTTCTCGTTACATATATGGACAAAGCCTCGAAATTTTTAGGAGCAGGATTAGCCAAAAACAAAACCGCATCGGAAATCAATAGAGTCACAGAAAAACTTTTTCAAGAGATTCACCCTGACCAAAGAAAAACCTTTACTTGTGACAACGGCAAAGAATTTTGTGGACATCAAGAGTTGAGTCA
>NZ_JADBSZ010000086.1:0-6286 GCF_020246425.1 Microcystis sp. M079S1 | reverse complement strand
AAATTACTGGTGCAAGTTGGGAATCTGGTAATGTACCGCAAGTCCTTCGTCATCGCTCTGCCTATCTAAATGGTTGCCTTTTTTAACTTTTTTATTGAGTTCATTAAGCATTTCTACTTATTACAAAGGTGAGATGCTCCCTATACATTTATCCTGTGGCATAAGTTAACTGGGGGATTGCAAAGGCGGTGGGCGAATCGACCTTTAAACACTTTTGTGGAAGCCTTGGAAACTTTTCGGACAGCGATGTCTTTCCGTTTCTTTGAGTGGCTGACCGAGAATCGGGATGTGTTTGCCGCTTACAAAGCCAGTTTAGGCTTTGTTTGGGCTTAAAATTTGTTTAAGTCCCATTAGAATAACTACCTGAGATCGATCAAAATGGGATTTAATAAAAATAAGGCCGCATGACTAGCCATTTCTTCTGATAAATAAATCTTTTTATATTTAATAATCCCCGTTTCCAGAAAAGAATCCCTTAACATTGCTTTTGTCCCACTATTAAAATCCGCTTCGTAAAAAACTTCTTTAATTCCCGAAGAAATAATTAGTTTTAAGCAGGAAATACAGGGTTCTAAAGTAACGTAAATACTAGCCCCTTGGGTAGAAATACCGTGTTTGGCCGCTTGAGCGATCGCATTAGCTTCAGCATGAATTGCCCTAGAGGGAATTTCTCCGGATTCTCGACAGGTTCCCAAACCGGGATAACAAAAACCCTGGGCAGTACAATGAACCGTCCCTGATGGGGAACCATTGTACCCCGTGGCTAAAACCTGCCGATCTTTGACAATTACCGCACCGACGGGAAAAGCTAAACAGGTGGATCTGGTGGCGGCTAATTTAGCGATCATTAAAAAATATTCGTCCCAAGTCGGTCTTTTTTCTTCAGAGTTGATCACGGTTTCATACCAAGCTAGAAAAAGCGCAAAAGAGGGGATTATCTCTGATAGCTTATCATTAGATGCCCTCTAAAAATTAAGTAGGGAGGCACAATTATTTGTAGGATGGGTTAGCGGTAGCGTAACATGAGCGGGCGTTGGGTTTCATGCTTCAACCCAACCTACGTTCATCTTCTCCCTGCTTATAGACAGTCTTGGGGTGCTGAAGTGACCCTAATCCTTTATCATCAATATAGATTAACTTTTGTAAAGGAATCGGAGTTATGGCTTTAACCGTTGGAACAATCGCACCGAACTTTACCACCACCGACGATACTGGAAAAACCGTTTCCCTGTCGGATTTTCAAGGTAAAGTCGTAGTTTTATACTTCTATCCCAAAGATGATACCCCCGGCTGCACCAAGCAAGCGCAAAGCTTCCGGGATAACTACGAACAATACCAAGACAAGGAAATAGTAGTCTTCGGGGTGAGCAGGGATGACCAGGGTTCCCATGCACAATTTAAAGAAAAATACGGTTTACCCTTCCAATTGCTCGTAGATACCGATGGTGCTATCACCAAAGCTTATGATGTCGATGGGGGTGGCTATTCTAAGCGCGTCACCTATATCATCGATGCAGAAGGCAAAATTAGCTATATGGATGACAAAGTGAATACCGCTAGTCACGCATCGGATATTCTCTGTGTAGTCGGTTAATTTTTCCTAAAATCTTTTCTGGGTGTGTTAGGGGGGCCTAATACACCAGGTATCTATTTTTTAGTTCACTGATAATCAGTTTTTAATAACCGGATTTAGTATGACTAAATAGGGTCTGCTGATGAGGAACTGAATATCAAAAATCGGACTAAAATAATACTATTATCAAATATCTTGGTGGGATTAATCGGCAATCATGGTTAAGTTTAGCAAGTACCTAAAGAGGTTTGGGATTGTTGCTGGAGTGGCTTTTTTGTTGTTGGTTACTCACCGAGCGGCTCCCCGAAAGGCAGTGGAAAATGAGCAGATGAAGGGGGTTTGGTTAACCAATATTGGCACGATATTGTTACATCACACTACGTCCTTAGATGAGGTGTTAAATCATCTTTCGCGATCGGGTTATGACCGGGTGTATTTTAGTGTTTATGGGTTGAGGGGAACGCTTTATCCGACTTCCCAACGTCCGACGAATTGGTTGTTTGTGCCGCCGTTGAGCAATCCCTGGAGGGCAGCGGTTAAGGAGTCTTTACGGCAGGGTTTGAAGCCATTTGCTTGGTTTGAGTATGGTTTGATGTTATCCCCTAAGGATCCCATTGCCAAAAAGCATCCGGATTGGCTATTAAAAACGCCCGCAGGGAAGACGGTGGTGGAAACCAATGTCTGGTTAGATCCGGCGAATCCGCAGGTACAAGCCTATCTTTTGGGCAATATGGAGGATATTTTAAAAGAAAAAGATTTGGCGGGGATTCAGTTAGATGATCATTGGGCAGTTCCGCGTGTTTTTGGTAATAAAAGTCAGGCTTTAACGAATTTAACCCGCAAGTTGCACGATCATGTCAAGGCGATTAATCCCAAGTTGGTGGTGAGTCTTTCGCCTAATCCTCACTCTTTTGCGGTGAATAAATATAATCAAAATTGGTTGGCTTGGGTGCGTCAAGGGATTGTGGATGAGGTGGTCTTACAGATCTATCGGAAAACTCCCAATCAGGTGGCGGCGAGTCTTTCGGGATCGGGACTGGCGACAGCTTCCCGGTATGTGCCGGTGGGGGTGGGTTTATATGCGGGTTGGAATCCTGATTTTTCCTTAAAGGGTTTACAAGCTCAGGTGAGGACGGTGGAGCAGCAGGGTTATGGCTATTCGTTATTTTCTTGGGAATTTGTGGTCATGCGTCATCTTTTTAATCATATTCCTCGGTTTTAAGTGAAAAGGCTAGTATAATTAAGGGTGTTAAGTAAGTGGTTCTAATTAAATAGAAGATAGATTTTGCCTTCGATCTCCCCCTGCCCCCCTTAATCCCCCCTTGATAAGGGGGATATTTGACAATTTTTAACATCTACCTACTTATCTTGTGGGGAAATGATTACCTTGTCATCAAAAATTAATATATTTTTAAGGCTTACGATCTAATTTTTTGCTTTTACTAAAATGTCAAATGTTATTGAAATTGTCAAAAACTTAGCCAATAGAGAAGCCAAGCGCACTGAAGCCGATATACAAGCTGGCATCAGGGATTTATTACTTCAAGCTGCACTAGATCTCGATGATGAAGATCTTGATGTAAAACTTGAATCTCAATTGGGTGATCGCCGTAGAATTGATGTTGAAGTAGGATCGGTAGTCATTGAAGTCAAAAAAGATTTACGGAAAGCAAAAATTCTCGCTGATGCGATAGAGCAATTATCGGGCTATGTCGCAGTTCGGACGCAGCAAACGGGGCAAAACTATATTGGTATTTTATCGGATGGTTTGGAATGGCGGTGTTTTCATCTCAAACCATCAAAGGATTTTGTTGAAGTCTCTAAACATTTAGTAAATGCAAATAATCCCGATGCCGATAAATTAATTGCTTGGTTAGATGGGGTTTTGGCAACAAAGCAAGACGTTATTCCTACTCCAGAAGAAATTAATAATAAGCTGGGTGTAGAAAGCTCTTCCTATGCCATTAATCATGCAACTTTATTAAGTTTGTATGAGGAAAACAAAGAGCTTCCTACAGTAAAAATGAAGCGTCTATTATGGGCGAAACTTCTGACGACAGCGTTAGGTAGTCAATTCAAAGATAGTGATGAATTATTCGTTGAGCATACGTTACTGGTGAATGTATCTGAAATTATTGCTCATGCTGTTTTAGGTCTAAATGTTAATGATTTATCGCCCGCTTCTCTTTTATCAGGTTCTCAGTTTGAGATTAGCGGTATTTATGGCGTAATTGAAAGCGACTTTTTTGATTGGGTGATAGAAGTTGAGGAAGGTGATATTTTTATTCGTTCATTAGCTCGTAAAATTTCTCGTTTTAATTGGGGGGAAGTGGCCTATGACATTATGAAAGTCTTATATGAATCAATCATTGCTCAGGAATTAAGAAAACAATTAGGAGAGTATTACACACCAGACTGGCTGGCGGAAGCTATTGTTGAAAAAACAATTAAAGACCCCTTAAATAAGCGTGTTTTAGATCCGTCTTGCGGTTCTGGAACTTTCTTGTTTCATGCGGTTAAAAATCTTTTAAAAAAAGCAGCGCAAGAGAAATTGTCTCTGCGTGAATCTCTTGAAACTTTGGCAAGGAATGTTATTGGCTTTGATATTCATCCAGTCGCAGTAACGTTAGCTCGTGTAACTTATCTTTTGGCAATTGGTCGTGATAATTTGACTAATCCAAGCAGAGGGGAAATTAATATTCCTGTTTATTTGGCTGATTCTATGCAATGGCGACAAAAGCAATATGATCTATGGTCAAGAGATCACGTCATTATTGAAACGGATAGTGAAGGACAGTTATTTAAATCGGAGTTACGTTTTCCCCATGAGCTTCTAAAAAGTTCCCATACTTTTGATGAGCTTGTAAAAGAATTAGCAGATAAAGCTACTCAAAAAGATTACGGTAAACCGATACCTTCTTTAACGGGGGTATTTCGGCGATTAGCTATCCCTGAAAAGTTTCATGAGACGATTAAAAGTACATTTTCCGTTATGTGTGAACTCCATGAAAGCGGACGGGATCATATTTGGAGCTATTATGTGCGTAATTTGGTCCGTCCTGTTTGGTTGAGTTTGCCGCAAAATCGGGTTGATATTCTAATTGGAAATCCGCCCTGGCTTTCTTATCGGAATATGCCTAAAGAGATGCAACAATCATTTAAGGAAATGAGTGAAGAGCGCTCACTTTGGCATGGGGCAAAGAATGCCACACATCAAGATCTTTCAGCATTGTTTGTCGCTAAAACTATTGAAACTTATTTGGGTGAAGGTGGCAAGTTTGCTTTTGTGATGCCTAATTCAGTAACGGATAGAGAATATTTTGGAGGATTTCGAGAGGGGAATTATTGCCTAGGGAAAGGAGCAACAACATACGTTGAATTTGCAGAATCTTGGGATTTACGAAGACTAAGACCCCATTTTTTTCCTAGAGGTGCATCGGTTATTTTTGGTAAGAGATCTCAAAAACCTGTAAAAATGCCTTTGATTGCTGAATATTGGACAGGAAAAATCAACGAACCTAAATCATCGTGGAGCGTGATTAAAAAATCACTTAAATTCCCTAAAGAAGAAATAAAAATAGGCTCAGAAAATAAAATTTCTCCCTATCATTCCCAATTTTCACAGGGAGCTACAATAGTTCCGAAAGTGCTTTTAACTGTTGAAGAAAAAATATCTAGTCCGTTAGGGTTAGCGTCTGGACGTAAGTTAGTTCAGTCAAAACGATCTGCTAATGAGAAAAAACCCTGGAAAGATCTTCCTACTTTAGAAGGAACAATTGAAAGTGATTTTATCAGACCTTTATATACAGGAGCATCTATTTTACCTTTTCGTTGTCAAGAACCCGAATTAGCAATTATTCCCTGGAATGGAAAAGTCTTAATGGATGGAGAATCTGAATTAATTGATCTGTATCCTGGCTTATGTGCTTGGTGGCACAAAGCAGAAGAAATATGGGATGAATATCGAACTAATGATCGATTGACCTTACTTGAAAGAATTAATTATCAAAAAGGATTATCCCAGCAGTTTCCCATACCAAAAGAAAGAATTTTATATGCAACCTCTGGAATGCACATTTGTGCGGCTAGATTATCCAATAGACAAGCTATTATTGATAGTAATCTTTATTGGGCAACGCCTGAAAGCCTAGAAGAATCCTATTATTTATGTGCAATTTTAAATGCAGAGATTACAACTTTAGAAACTCGTCCTTTAATGTCCTATGGAAAGGATGAAAGACACATACATAAGCACGTCTGGCAACTTAACATCCCTAAATTTAATCCTCAAGATCAATTGCATCTTAAAATCTCACAAATTGGTCAAGCCCTAGAAAAAGATATTTCTCAACTTGAATTGAGAGATGTTTATTTTGCTAATATTCGTCAAGATATTAGAAAATATATAAGAAATAGTAGCCAAGGGAAAGAGTTGGAAAAATTAGTAGAAGAACTTTTACTTGCTAAAAAAGTGATTGAAACCGATGCCACCAAGGTTACTGATTAGATCAATCAACAACTCCAAACCTTAAATATTCAAATTTAATAGGGAAAAATTATGCAAACTTCATAAGAACTCTTGCAAATTAATTATATGTTATAATGATGGGTTAACTAATTTTCCCCAAAAAATTAGTTAATCAGTACATTTGTCCTGAATGAAAACTTGAAGTTTAACTTTTAACTCAAAACTCTTTAGAGCTGCTTTAATTT